>JANOJH010000382.1:0-10602 GCA_031408135.1 Bdellovibrio sp.
GATTAGTGAAATTAGTGTAATTCGTGGCTCATTTTATTCCTGCCCTCGGCCCTAATTCAATTACATTCAAATTCTTTATTTCTTTTCCTTCGATCTCAAATTTCAAAAGGGTTTTTACCTGCGTCAATAACACCAGTCTGCGCTTGCGAAATGGTTATACATTTGTTATACTATCGTAAGTACGGAGGTGCCTATGAAAAAGAAGCTTTCTGCCGTTGGCAATAGCTACGGCCTTATAATCGAAAAGCCTATTCTTGAATTGCTAAATATCGATCGTGATACCGAGCTTGAAATGACCACCGACGGTGATCGTCTCATTATTGAGCCTATCCGCTCAGGCAAAAAAAGCCTTCGCGCTTCGGCTGAAAAAGTCATGAAAAAACACGACGCCACGTTCAAGAAGCTAGCAAAATGAGCGGGGCCGAGTTTCGCTTTCTAACACTGGAAGATGTGTTGGAGCTGCACGATATGCAGCTTGAGAGTTATGGCGGCGCTACAGGTATTCGCGCACCCGATCTACTTGAGTCTGCCATCATGACGCCGCAAGCTTCCTTTGGCGGTCAGTACGTTCATAACGGCATTTTTGAGATGGCCGCTGCCTATGCTTTTCATATTGCTGAAAATCAGCCGTTTATAGATGGAAACAAAAGAACGGCTTTAGCCTCGGCTCTCGTATTTTTAGACTGGCATCAGATTGAAATATATGATTCGGGCGACGAGCTTTACAATGCCATGATTGGCCTTGCTCAGAAAAATCTCGACAAGGCAGGTCTTGCCAAGCTTTTCCAAAAACTTGCGAAGCCAACCCAGGCTTAGCTTTGATCGCACCGATCAGAAAAAGAATTTAAGGCCGAGGCGTGCACCTTCGCGCCGGATATTTGTTTCCACACCACTAAGCACTGAATTCTGGCGCTCCTGATAAATATCGCCAAAGATGCGCAGATCCCCATATTCAATAAACGCGCCGTAGGTAACTTCATTCGCCGTGGTTGCACCGTAAAAACTTTCAGTGAAAGTTCCGAAGTCGCGGTAGTTGCCCTGGATTCCGAAAAACTTCATCAGATAAATCTGTAAAGTAATGGCTGGAAACGGCTGATTAAGACGGTAATTCTGTGCGGTACGGGTACGTAAGCCGTAATGCAATGTCAGATAGCTGCCTTGCACGGTGTTGCCGAAAACCCGAACATTAAAAATGCCCGTAAGATCGCTGAAATTTTCGGGTTGGTTGTTAGTGTGTTCAAGTGTTGCTCCAACGAAGGTGGCGTAGGCCGAAAGGTCTCCGGTATAGACACTGTTTGATTGTGTCGTACTGACTCCGGCTGAAGTGGTTTCAAGATTATAATTCTGAAGCGAGCCGCTGATCACAAATTCGTAAGGTGAGGGCGTGTTGATACTAAGCCACATGTCCATCATGTTGCGACGTTCTTTGCCTTCAAGCCATTCCTGCAGCGTGAACCGTTTAGCTTCGCGTGCGGCGGCACCTTGCGAAAGCAGCCATGGGCGATTACTTGTGGTCTGCGCGTGCGCGGAAAATGTTGCAAACACAAAAATTAAAAATGAACCGATAATTGTTTTCATATAATAATTTTACCATGATTTGCACACAGGTATTGTTGTAGTGAAAACTGTCTCACATTGACACTTAACATGTGGCTTTTAAACGCGTCGCTTCTGGAAAGGGAAGCGGTACCTAATAGTGCCAGGGGTATTTTTGGAAATCTTTTTTACGTTTTTCGACGAAGGAATCGCGGCCCTCTTTGGCTTCATCGGTACCGTAGGCTAAACGGGTGGTTTCGCCGGCAAAAATCTGTTGGCCGACTAGACCGTCATCGATCATGTTAAAACCGAATTTCAGCATGCGCATGGCGGTTGGCGATTTTGCATTCATTTCGGCGGCCCACTCGAGTGCCGTGTTTTCTAATTGGGCATGTTCGACAACTTCATTGACCATGCCCATCTGATAGGCGGTTTCAGCATTGTAATTTCGGCCTAAGAAAAATATTTCGCGGGCTTTTTTCTGACCCACTTGTCTGGCGAGGTACGCGGACCCATAGCCGGAGTCGAAACTGGCAACGTCAGGATCGGTTTGCTTAAATATCGCATGTTCTTTAGAGGCTATTGTTAAATCGCAGATCACGTGCAGCGAGTGTCCGCCGCCGACGGCCCAGCCGGGCACAACTGCCATGACCACTTTTGGCATGAACCGAATCTGGCGCTGCACTTCGAGAATGTGCAAGCGACCAAGTTTTGCAAGACTCACTTTATCCTGTTCGGTTAGATCTGTTCCGTTGTTATCTTCGCCTTCATACTTATAGCCGTCTTTGCCGCGCGTTCGCTGGTCGCCGCCGGAACAAAAAGCCCAGCCGCCATCTTTCGGTGAAGGGCCGTTGCCCGTAAGTAAAACAACGCCGACGTCGGTGCTGATGCGGGCGTGCTCTAACGCGATTGATAATTCATCAACGGTTTTGGGTCTGAATGCATTTCGGACTTCCGGTCGGTTGAAGGCGATTCTTACTGTGCCCTGATCAACGGCCCGATGATAAGTGATGTCGGTAAAACCGAAACCCTGAATCTCGGTCCATCTTTCGGGATTGAAAATATCTGAAACTTTTTTTGTCTTCATAAAATTATTTGTACCATTGACCAATTTCCTTAGCCAAGCAAAGATATGCCATTAACGATTCAGCTGATGGAGTTTGTATGTCGTATGTGCATGATTTAAGCCCTTTTATTCTGAAACTTCCGGATAGTTCCCTATGGGGCGACCAGTTCGGTTTTAGGTGGTACGGTTTTTCATATATGCTCGGGTTTATCTGTGCGTATCAGTTGATCGTGTGGCTTGCGGGGCGTCAGCGTGGCGGACTTATGCCGGGCATGGTTGGGGACTTTATTACCTACGCCGCAATCGGCGTTTTGGCCGGCGGACGGTTAGGTTATTGCATTTTTTATGATCCCAGTCTGTTTCTGAGTTTTAAATCGGCGTTTCCGTTCTGGGGTGTGCTTGCCGTCAACGAAGGCGGAATGGCTAGTCATGGCGGGGTTATCGGTGTGATTGTGGCCAGCCTGATTTTCGCAAAGAGAAACGGAATAAATTACGCTTATCTTCTTGATCTTGCGGCCATCACCGGACCCATTGGTTTTTTCTTCGGTCGGATTGCAAACTTTATCAATGGCGAACTGGTCGGGCGGATCGCGCCGACGGATTTTCCGTACGCCGTAAAATTTCCATCGGATATTGTGAACTGGCCTAATTATCACTTTGATAAGCTGGCTTCACTTTCGGGCGTGGTTGAAAAAATCGGTATCGAACAAAGCAAATGGAGTGAGCTGCTTGCGAATTTCAGAACCGACACGGCTTCACGCGAGCAGGTGTACGCCGCACTTAATAGAATAATATACGAAATTCAGAATAAAAATGAAATGGTCAAAGAGCTGCTGGGGCCGGTATTAGAACCGCGCTACCCTTCGCAGCTGTTGGCGGCTCTGACTGAAGGTCTTTTTTCATTTTTGGTTTTGTTTTTTCTTGCCAGAAAATCCCGTAGGCCCGGTTTCGTCGGCGCAAGCTTTGCGATCGTGTATGCGCTTTCCCGGATTTTCAATGAGTACTTCCGAGAGCCCGATATTCAGATCGGCTTTCAGCTTTGGGGCTTAACGCGCGGGCAGTGGCTTAGTATCGGGTTATTCACTATCGGTGTGGTGCTGATGTTCTATTGGAACCGTACTCAGTCTCAGACAATTTACGGCTGGAAACGCGGTGAAAGCCTGAGAGTCGGAAGACGCTAAGTAACTGATGAAGTATCTACTGAAATACCTGCGACCGCTTCTGATTTTTTTGTTTATCGGCCTCGTCATTTATTTCTACCGGAATAATTATCAGGATTATTTTTCTCTGGCTTATGCCAAGAATTCTCTAACCGGTTTCAGAATTTACGATGCCTCAAATCCGGTGCATGGGAAGCTTTTATTTTTTTTGATTTACGTAGGGGTGGCGACACTTTCGCTGCCGGGTGCCGCAATCCTGACATTATTTGCGGGCGCGCTGTTCGGGGTGTATTATGGTACGGTCATTGTTTCGTTGGCCAGTACAATTGGCGCCTGTTTGGCCTTTCTTTCGTCACGCTATATTCTGCGTGACTGGGTTAGCCGGAAATTTTCCGAAAAATATCTGGCCATTAACGATGGTTTCAACAAAGACGGCACATCGTATCTGTTTTCACTGCGGCTGATTCCGGTTTTTCCATTTTTTCTTGTTAATATTCTGATGGGCCTCACGCAAATTCGATTGTTTTCGTATTGGTGGGTATCGCAATTGGGTATGCTGCCGGCCACATTGATATACGTTAAGGCCGGTGAAGAACTTTCGCAAATTGAAGGTCTGAAAGACATTGCCAGCCCGGAATTGCTGGCGGTTCTCAGCTTATTGGGTCTACTACCGTGGTTTTTTAAAATTTTTCTCGGACAAATTGCGCGCCGGAAAATTTACCGCGGTTTTAAAAAGCCGAAACGCTTTGAATTTAACACTGTTGTTATCGGGGCGGGTGCCGCCGGCTTGGTCAGTTCGTATATTTCTGCGGCAGTAAAAGCGAAAGTAGCTTTAATTGAATCGCACAAAATGGGTGGTGATTGCCTGAATTACGGTTGTGTTCCGAGCAAGGCGTTGATTAAATCGGCGCGGGTGCTAAATACGGTGCAGAAAGCAGGTCACTTCGGGATAGCGACTACTGCCCGGGTGAATTTTCCGGAAGTGATGAGCCGAATTAAAAAAGTTGTTCAAAAGGTTGAGCCGCACGATTCAGTTGAACGCTACAGTGCGCTTGGCGTTGAATGCTTTAATGGACGAGCAAAAATAATCAGTCCGTTCGAGGTTGAAATAAATAATAAAGTTCTGACCACAGCCAATATTATTATTGCCTCGGGTGCCGAACCTATTGTGCCGGTCATTCAGGGAGTCGAAAAAGTAAAATACCTGACCAGCGAAAATCTATGGGGGCTGACTGAATTGCCTGAAAAACTGTTGATCATCGGCGGTGGAGCCATTGGCTGTGAATTGGCGCAGGCTTTTCAGCGCCTTGGTGCAAAAGTCACTTTGGTAGAGAAGTCCCCGCAATTACTTGGGCGCTCAGATACTCAGGCTGCTGAAATAATTCTGAAAACCTTACAGTTCGAAGGCGTTACCGTGCTTCTCGCTGCGGAACTTATTGAAATCAAAAATTCAAACTCTGCAGTTGTTAAAAATAATACGGTGGTGAGTGAAATTTCATTCACTCATATATTGTTTGCGATCGGTCGAAAAGCCCGAACCGAAAACTCAGGCTTTGAAAATCTCGGGCTTGAGTTGAATCCATCCGGCACTCTGAAACACAATGAATATCTTCAGACCAAGTATTCAAATATTTTTGTTTGTGGCGATGTTGCGGGCCCTGTTCAGCTGACTCACATGGCATCACATCAGGCTTGGTATGCGGCGGTGAACGCCTTAGTTTCGCCGTTTAAAAAGTTTAAGACCGATTACCGCGTTGTACCCAGTGTTGTTTTTACCGAACCCGAAGTGGCGCAGGTTGGCTTAACGAAAGCAGAGGCTATTGCTAAAAAAGTTAATTATACCGAGACCGTGTACCCGATAGACGACCTTGACCGCGCGATCTGCGAAGGTGAAACCGGCGGCTTTGTAAAAATTCTGACCGAAGCGGAATCCGACAGAATTATCGGTGCAACAATTGTGGGAAACCACGCAGGTGAACTTATTGCAGAAATCGCGCTGGCGATGCGCTGGAAGCTGGGTCTGAATAAAATTTTATCGACCGTACACAGCTATCCGACGTGGTCGGAAGCAGTCAAGATGACGGCCGGCCGGTGGCGGCAGAACAATAAACCCGCCACCTTGTTAAAAATGGCAGAACGTTTTCATGCTTTCAGAAGAGGTTAGATATTAAACTTGTATTCTTGTGTCTGTTATTCAGTTTAGGTGCCCAAGGCGAAGAGCGAATTTTTTTTGCTAAGTCGAGATGGACCGAACTGAAATTTAATAATATTCTGCCGAACAAAGTTGAATATCGAACGAGTTCAATTTTGGTGAGCGTTGACGCATCAGCCTCGCCGCTTATCTATAAACTCGATAACGTAACAGACGTTACCGGATTTGAAGCCACTGTTGAAGTGAACGGTGAATTACCGAAGCAGAAGACTTTTGAAGAAGATTCTTTTTTCAGAATGGGGCTTGTTGCTATCGGCGACAGCCAGCTGGGAACAATGGGTAAATTATTCGCGCCGAATTGGGTGTTGCAGCTTTTCGAACTTGCTCCGAAGGGTGCGGGGCTCGATAAAATATATTTTTACAGCCTGATGGCCAGCGAAGAAATGCTTAACGCTGAAAGAATTCATCCAAGCAGCAAGTATATGTATGAAAAACTTATTGCACTTAAAAAAGACGGGCTAAATGAAATAAAATACTCTTTGCCCAAGACATTAAAAACTGCCGCCTTATGGATCAGTATCGACGGCGATAATACGAAATCAAAATTTACGACCGAAATAAAAAATATCAGGTTGAAACTACCTTGAGGATGTTCTCTAGAGAGTCGGCCGCTTCTTCGCCGGTAACGAAATTTTTAAGTTTGTATTCAAAACTTCCGTTTTCTTGCTCGAAGATGAGAATGGCCTTTTCGGTACCTAGCTTATTGGCCTTTTCGAGTTTCTTTTTAAGATTTCCGGTCAGAAACACTTCACAATATTTATTCTGATTTCGCAATTGGCTTGCAATTTTAAGAGCTTCAACCAAAGCCTTTTCACCCAATGCCAGTACCGATACCGGAGCGCGCGGTGTTATTGCTAGAGTATTTGCGCAGAGGTCGGCTAGGCGATCAACACCGGCCGCGAAGCCAACGCCTGCGGTTTTCGGGCCGCCGAGCATTTCAACCAGTCCGTCATATCTTCCGCCGGAAAGTATGGCTCCCTGCGCACCCAGTTCGGTGGTGGTGAATTCAAAAACAGTGTGGCAATAGTAATCGAGACCCCGCACAAGCTGCGGATTTATCTTGTAGGGGATATTCAATTGTTTAAGACCGGTCAGAACATCACCGAAGAATTTTTTGGAACTTTCGTTAAGAAAATTTTCCATAATCGGGGCGCCCGCAATTATTTTTTTATCGGATTCGTCTTTAGAATCGAGAATTCGCATCGGATTTTTTTCGAAGCGGATTTTTGAATCAGCAGAAAGTTTTTCATAAAATGGTTTTAGATACTCAACGAGGGCTGTACGGTAGGCATTTCTTGATTCGGCATCACCCAGAGTGTTAATTTCAAGAATACAGCGGTCCGCCAAATTCAGTTTGCGGAAAATCGTCCATGCCAGATCAAGGCATTCAACATCGGCCAGCGGGGAATCAAGGCCGAGAATCTCAACGCCGAACTGCGAGAACTGCCGGTAGCGTCCCTTTTGTGGCCGTTCATAGCGAAACATAGGACCGTAATAATACAACTTAAGTGGAGCCAATTGTGCAAGTCCTTCGCTGACAAAGGAACGGGCCACACCGGCGGTGCCTTCGGGCCGCAGCGTGATGGAATCGCCGCCGCGGTCGGTAAAGGTGTAGGTTTCCTTGGCTACGGCGTCTGAGGTTTCGCCGAGCGATCGGTGAAAGACTTCTGAGAATTCAAATATTGGGGTTTCAATCTCTTTAAAACCGTAATTTTTCGCTGTTTTATAGGCAATTTCATCGATCTGACGGAACATTTGTTTAACTTCGGGTAATAAATCTCTTGTGCCGCGTACGCTTTGGTATTTACTCATAAGAAAGTAAAGCATAACCTATAAACCTTCAGATAGGAAATAAGAAATGAAATGGGTTTTTGTTGCACTACTGGTTTTTTCTGCGGCTGTCGGCGCGGGAGTGTTTTTTTTGAAAAATGCCGGAGCCGGTGCCGGTGTCGAAGTTGATTGGCGCCTTCTGAATCAAATGGATTATATTACTCAGAATGCTCCCAGTGAAATTAAGCAGCTGCAAAATCAAAAAGTAAAGATCCCGGGCTTTATGGTTCCGCTGGAAGACAATCAAAATATGGTTACCGAATTTTTACTGGTGCCCACTCCGCAGGCCTGCATCCATGTGCCGCCTCCGCCGCCAAATCAGATGGTCTATGTGCGAATGAAAAAGGGCACCGATTCCAAACAGGGCGCACCGATCTGGGTCTACGGCACTTTTAAAGTGAATACGGTCAGGTCGCAATACGGTGAAGTGTCTTTTGAAATGGAAGCCGATCAGGTTGAAGATTACAAATGACGGCTATCGAGCTTCGTAACTTCAAATTTTCCTACGGCACAACTCCGATTTTAGATATCCCAAGTCTGGTGGTTAAAGAATCAGAGTTTGTTTTTTTATTCGGTGCCAGTGGTTCTGGAAAATCAACCTTGCTTGAATTAATCGCGGGAGTTTTGCATTCGCAAAGCGGTGAACTGAAAGTCTGTGGGCAGGACCTGACACAGCTTTCGCTTGCAGAGCTTGATCGCTTTCGTGCGGAGAACATCGGTTACATTTTTCAGAGTTTTAATCTTATACCTTATCTTTCGGTACTCGAAAATATTCTGCTGCCGTTTTTGTTTCAGAAATCCGAGGTTGATGAGGCCGATTTGACTGTTCTGACAAAAAGCCTGGGCCTGCAGAATTATCTGAATCGTCCGGTTTCGCAATTGTCAGTGGGGCAGCAGCAGCGCGTGGCCGTTGCACGCGCCCTGATTAAAAAGCCAAAAATTATTCTGGCCGATGAACCCACTTCGGCTCTTGACTACAATCACCGTGAAAACTTCCTGAAAATTCTCTTTGAACTTTGCCGAACTCATAAAACCAGCGTTCTGTTCGTCAGCCATGATCTGAGCATTGCAAAAATGTTTGACCGCTCAGTAAGTCTGGCTGAAGTGAATCTCGTTAAATCAACGGATGGCGCTTTTGAATAAGATCACGTGGGCAGGGCTTGCCTGGAAGTCATTGAGTAACCGGAAATTTTCAACCGTGTTAACGGTTTTCTCGATGATGTTGAGCCTTGTGTTGTTGATGTCGGTTGAGCGAGTTAAGCGCGCGGCTGAAGACGGCTTTACCCAGAGCATTTCCGGAATAGATCTGGTGGTCGGGGCACGTTCGGGGCCGCTGCAGATAATTCTTTATTCGGTTTTTAATATCGGCCAGCCCACTCAGAATGTTTCAATTGAAAGTTACGATGAAATCCGAAGGCGGCCTGAAGTGCAGTGGACAATTCCGTACAGTCTTGGCGATGGTCATAACGGTTTTCGGGTTGTAGCGACGAATCAGGATTTTTTTAAATATTATCAGTTCAGATCAAATGAAAAAGTACAGTTTGCTGCAGGTGAAATCTTTAAGGATTATTTCGATGTGGTGATCGGCGCCGATGTAGCGGCCAAGCTGGGCTACCAACTGGGCTCGAAAGTGGTAGTGGCCCACGGAGTAACCAGTGGCATTGCCATTCAAAAGCACGACGACAAGCCTTTTCAGGTGGTCGGCATTATGAAGCCCACCGGAACAGCACTCGATCGCGCTCTGTATATTTCGCTTGAGGCAATGGAAGCCATTCACATCGATTGGCAAACAGGAAGCGCGCCCACGCGTGAAAACGAAATTAAAGCGGGCGAGCTGAAGCCAGACATGCTGAAGCCGCGCGCGATCACTTCTTTTTTTCTGCGCACCACTAGCCGCATCGAGATTCTGAAACTGCAGCGTTGGATAAATGAATATAAAGAAGAGCCCCTTCAGGCGGTAATTCCGGGCGTTGTCTTAGGTGAAATGTGGACTTCACTTTCGATGGTGGAAAAAGTGCTGAAGACGATTTCATTTTTGGTCATGCTCGTGGGATTAATTTCGATGTTGATTTCGCTCATGACCTCGCTGAATGAACGTCGGCGGGAAATGGCCGTGCTGAGGGCCCTTGGCGCTTCGCTTAAAAATGTGCTGGGCCTGATTTTATTTGAAACTTTGTTGTTGAGCGGGCTTGCCATCGGATTTGCGTGTTTGGTAAAAATGCTGCTGGAGTTGAGTCTTGGGCCTTGGGTGCAATCCCACTACGGTCTTTACCTGCAGGCGCCGATGTTTTCTTTGAATGAAATCCTTTATCTTGTGATCATGCTGGTCAGCAGTTTACTAATCAGTTTTATTCCGGCCGTCAGGGCCATGCGTTCGGCACTCAAAGACGGTCTGAGTCTGAAATTATGAGCAGTCCTAAAACGACCGAAAAAAATTACATAACTCCGGCAGGATTTGAAAAACTCCGCACTGAATACGTTGAGCTGCTAAGTGTTGAAAGACCGAAAACTGTAACAGTCGTAACCTGGGCGGCAAGCAACGGCGACCGATCTGAAAATGCCGACTACCAATACGGTAAACGGCGCTTACGCGAAATCGACCGCCGGCTGCATTTTCTGAAAACCAAGATGCAGGACGCAGAAGTGATCGATCCGGCCAAGGTGACGTCAGAGAAAGTTGTTTTCGGCGCGACAGTCACACTGGAGACCGGAGCCGGTGAAGAAGTCATTTATCAGATCGTCGGCGAGGATGAAATTGATATTAAGAGCGGACGGATATCGTGGAAATCGCCTATTGC
>JANOJH010000385.1:0-1654 GCA_031408135.1 Bdellovibrio sp.
CATCTGTTTTCGCACGTTCAAATAATTCGTCAATTTCCATGTATCGGATAGCCAGCTCCTGCGTGTGCTTGAGTTCAGCTTCCGAGTGCGGAAGGATGGGACCATGATCGGGCAGGTCGGACTTGGCCACTTCGAACAATATCTCTTTCGAGTCAGGGGATGTATTTAAGGTGATCATATAGGCAGAAAGGATACGGCCGTTGATGGGCCTGGTAGAATCCAGCGTAAAATCCCTTAACACCTGCAACTGCACAAGCACTAAAGTTTGCGCCTGAGCCCGAAAACGAATCTGCTGTTCATCGGTATTATTCCGGGTGGAGTTAAGCCAAACAGACTCGGCATTCAGCCATTTTTTAAGAGCTTCAGGTGCAAGCGCGCCCAAGCCCTGTTCATTTTCTTTTACCGGCAGAGTCTCGGCCGGTTTTTCCGGCGCGCTACCCGTTACCGGCTGAGTAGTTGTTGATTTTTTAATCAACTCCGAGAAACTTGAAACTGAATTTTTAACAGCATTCGAATTTCCTACATTTGAAAAGTAGTAAATTGCAGAAAAAAGAACTATCAATATAACCAGAACCAACTTGCGCATGACTAAAGGTTGTAAGGAAAAGATGGCTACAGGTCAAAATATTATTGAAATAACAAAAACAAAAACTCTAGGCACTCGACCGCCAACGAGCAAGCTCGGTTTCGGAAAATATTTTTCTGATCATATGTTTACGCTCGAATATGAAAATGGCGTCTGGAAAAATCCGAAGATCAGTCCTTACGGACCGTTCATGATGGAACCCGGCGCTTCGGTATTTCACTATGGCCAAGCCATGTTCGAAGGCATGAAAGCCTTTCGGGCGCAGAACGGAAAAATTCATCTATTTCGCCCCGAATTCAACGCCCGCCGAATGGCAACGGGTGCCGCCCGCCTTTGCATGCCGGCAGTTCCTGAAGAGATTTTTCTGCAGGCCGTAAATGAACTGGTTAAAATTGATTCCGCGTGGATTCCGGAAGATTTTGGTTCTGCCCTTTATCTGCGTCCGACCTTAATCGGTACCGAATCTTTTCTGGGTGTAAGACCTTCAGAAAAATATTTATTTTTTATTATTTGTTCGCCGGTGGGCGCCTATTACGCCGAAGGCTTTGCGCCAGTTAAAATCTGGATCGAGGAAAACAGCGTGCGTGCGGCCAAAGGTGGCTTAGGTGCGGTGAAGGCCGCGGCTAATTACGCAGCAAGTTTACAGGCAGCAACTCTGGCTAAGAAAAAAGGCTTTTCACAGGTACTTTGGCTGGATGCCGTTGATCGCATGACGATTGAAGAAGTCGGCACCATGAATGTTTTCTTTTACATCGGCAACGAAGTCATCACACCCGAACTTGATGGCACAATCCTCGCGGGCGCAACGCGCGATTGCGTAATTGAACTTCTGAAAAGCTGGAACATCCCGGTAGTTGAACGCCGAATCACAATCAATGAAGTGAGAAATGCAGCCGATAACGGCCAGTTAAAAGAAGTTTTCGGTACGGGCACAGCCGCAGTTATTTCAGCCGTGGGTGCGCTTGCCAACGACAACTACACCATAGATATAAATAAGGGTGAACAAGGTGCTTTAACGACGCGTCTTTATCAGGAGATTGCGGAAATTCAACAGGGCCGAAAAACCGA
>JANOJH010000397.1:0-10462 GCA_031408135.1 Bdellovibrio sp.
TATCTGTTGCAAGGTATGAACGATATTGGCGTGAATCTTGATTTCATCAGCCTGCAATTGCTGAATTTTATTAATAACGAGAGCCTCGATACTGATTTTTTCGGCTTGAACCTGCTGTATTTCGACGAGCTCGGTTTTTTGGATAACCAGTGTGCCAGCGGTTAACTGCTGGGCTCGAACACTTTTCTCGTCTGAAATTTCAATTGAACTTTGGCTCATTTGAGAAAGAGAAACGCTTCCACCTGAGGCAGAAAAGCTTAAGCTAAGCGGCTTTTGACGTATTTGCGAGTCGTCGCAATTGGCCGATAGCCAATCTCTGGCTTCTTCTTCTGATGGCGAAGGTAGCGGGCTAGGTACTCCTACAGGTGACCCCGATCCGCCTGGCGCCGATGGAGGGTTTGAAACGCTGCCTCCGGTTGGCAAAGGAAGGCCGTCGGTTCTTAGTCCGGTGTTTGTTCCATTTGCTGTCTGTGCATCGGCAAAGGAGTACTGGTATTTTGAACAATTTTGAAAACCAATTATCAGGAAAGTGATGCCACTTATCAACAGTGATAACTTCAACTTACCCATATCCCACCACCTTCGTAATAGTAAATATGCAATGATCATTCCGGGCTGCATGTAATGAGTTGGATTATAAGCAGAAAAACCGTCTAAATTTTAAAAAGTAGCTAAAGCTTTGACGTAAGTATATGAGAATCGTCTCAAGACAACGTTTTAGATTAATACAAAAATACCATTTTGAGGTCTCTCCAATGACACCAAAATTATTATTTCAGGTAATGTGCAGGTCAGTACGCTTTGAATCAACTAAAAAAAGCTATTTTGCTTGCTTGGGAAGCCCTACGCCCATTGCGAAATCTCTGCAAAAAACGACTAATCTTTTAAGCCTGTTATTGTAAACTGCACCAAGACAAATTTCTGCGAGCCGCCACAGCAAACAAAGCTTACAAACAAATGCTAGAGAATTTGATCGCGCTCCCCCATGCATCAGGACTAATATCGTTACACGCGTTTATTTGAGGGCCAACCTGCAGAGTGAATTAAGACTGATTATAAGCAATAGATTACGCAGTAAGATTAATTAAGCTTGATTCTACATGAAACTTCTACATTCTATAATAATGCACAAGACACTCAGAAATCTAATGTTTGTTTCGATAATCGTGGTTGCTGCGTTCGTTCTGCATAGAAAGAAAGTACCTAATCGAGAAGTACCTCAAAACTCTCGGATTGCAAAAATTCAATCAGGAAAGGTTTTTTCGAATCCATTGCCTCAATCCAGTATTGCCGTTAAATCATCAGAGAACACTAAAATTCATTCAAGAGTGCAAACGCCAAACGCCGCACTAAGTAATTCTTCTTCACTTCCAACTGATGATGACGTGTTTGCATTAATTAATTTCAGAGCAGATTATTTCGAAGCGTATGTGATCCCTAAAATGAATTTGCTTCCGTCTCCCTGTAAGACAATATGTGCTGAAAGCACATATGATCAGTTTCTAATCTCTCGTGACCCCGAATATGAAAAAAATTTTTTTGAAGTAAATCCTGAGGCAGCTTTTGCAGATCCTGAATTCAGAATAGCTGCAGAGGTTTTAAAGAACAGTTCTATAACTGATTCAAAGGTATATCGCGACAAATTTCGACGGGTCGAAGAGGAAATGCAGAATTTCCCTGAGGACTTTGAAAAAGTCACAGTGGTGTTGAATTTGAATAGGGAACATCTGGCCGAAAAAAAGAAGTATGCTCCAAGGTTAAAGGAAATCAGCACTTCCTACGGAAAGTTTCGCGAAATCCGCTCCAAATGTAACACCGAAAACCCAAGTGAACTTGAAAAGCTATGTTATAAGCTTCTTGCTCCCACGGGGCATTTTCCTCAGCTTTGATGTCAAGAGAGACGCTTCAATAGTTGCTGTTGAAGAAGAGTCATTGCAAGTTGTATCACCTGTCGGGGGTCACTCCATCTGGTACTTTTCAGAAAATACAGTTCCGGCACTGGATAGCGCCTGTTTTTTCGAGGCCAGCGTTCACTTGGCTGACAGTTTTTACACGAATGGAATTTCGGGATTCCTGTCGGCATTGAGCAGCACTCCAAAAGCTTGAACAGTATTGCCGGAGCCTTTTTGATCTTCGTGTTCGGGGTTGAATGCACACATATTACTGGGGCTGGGTTTTAAATCGCCCCTAAAATCAATGCATTGGATATGGCCCCTTCATTTATTATAATGTTCACTATTATATACAAAAATACCGAAAAATGTATATAATATAAGACATTATGAAAGCAAAAAAAAAAGTAAGCTTATACCCCAGTTCGGCAAGAATTCTACAGACTCTGGGTGAGAACATTCGCCTAGCTCGGTTACGTCGAAAGTTACCTATGGAAAGAGTGGCAGAGCGGGCGGACTTAAGCCGTTCTACGCTTGTTAAAATCGAGAAAGGTGATCCTGGAGTTGCGATGGGTAACTATCTGCAGGCGCTATTTGTGCTGAAGCTGGATCAAGATTTATTAATGGTAGGCAAAGATGATGAATTAGGAAGAAAAATATTAGACGCGGGACTTGTTACAAAAAAAAGAGCTCCAAAAAGAAAAGCTAAAAAATAGATGGCCAAAAAAGAGAGAAAAATAATTTATGTTTACGCCGATTGGAGGGGACTGAAGGCCCCCTCGCAGATAATCGGAATATTATCGGCGGACGTGGGCCGTGGTGCCGAAATTTTCTCATTTGCTTATGATAAAAATTGGATTGCTAAAAATTCGTGGCATGAGCTCGATCCGGATTTACAATTATATGCGGGTCCTCAGCATACACAAAAATCAAATTTCGGTGTTTTTTTAGATTCCTGCCCAGACAGATGGGGGCGGGTTTTAATGGACCGAAGAGAAGCCATACTGGCCCGACAGGAAAAGCGAGCAGAAAAAAAATTATTTGAGAGCGATTATCTGTTAGGAGTATTTGATGCCCACCGCATGGGTGCGATTCGGTTCAAAATGGAGCTTGATGGCCCGTTTCTCAATGATAACAAAGAGTTTTCTTCTCCGCCTTGGGTTAAGCTGCGAGAGCTCGAACAAGCCAGCTTAAAGTTAGAAGAAGATGGCATCGAAGATTCGCCAGAGTATCTCAAGTGGCTCAATATGCTGATTTCGCCGGGATCTTCCTTAGGAGGTGCGCGTCCCAAAGCCAGTGTCATTGATGACGAAGGTGGGCTATGGATCGCAAAATTTCCCAGCCGCAAAGACAATGTTGATATCGGCGTTTGGGAAATGCTCGCGTACCAAATGGCGCAGAACTGTGGCGTTAAAATGTCGAAATGCCGAATTCAAAAATTCAGCAGCGAGCACCACACGTTTATGACCAAGCGCTTTGATCGAGAGGCGGGTCAGAGAATACACTTTTCTTCGGCTATGACCAGCTTAGGTAAAACAGACGGGGAAGACGGAGCCAGTGGCGTCAGTTATATTCATCTGGCCGAGTTCATCGCCGCGAACGGCAGTCATGTCGAATCAGATCTTGAACAGCTATGGAGAAGAATTGTTTTCAGCATTTGCGTGAGTAACGTGGATGACCATCTTCGCAATCACGGATTTCTTCTTAATGAAGAGGGATGGAGGTTGGCTCCGGCTTACGATTTGAATCCATCCAGAGACGGCGACGGACTCAGATTAAATATCTCCGAAAACGACAATTCACAGAATTTGGAACTTGCTTTAGAGGTTATACCGTATTTCAGACTTGATCAAAAGAGGGCTCAGGAAATCTTAGCGGCTGTGAAGCGTGAAGTTTCTAAATGGAGAAGTATTGCGGATGCTTTGCGTATATCCAGACCTGAGCAAGATCGTATGGCGCGTGCTTTTAGATGTGCCGCTAAGTAGCTGGCTAAGTAGCGACTTGGTCTGAAATTTGAAAATAATTCAAATAAGGCTGAGGTGCTTATGAAGTTTACTCAATTCGTTCCTGCTCTTTTAACTTTGCTGATTGTGTCTCATTTTGAGAATGCAGCGGCAAGTGACGAACAAAAAGCGGCATTTAAAAATTCCAGCATCGAAAGCCGTCGAGAATTCATTTCCCGCGCGGATGTCATGGAAGAAAAAATCGATCGGCTATACCGCGAAACGCCGGAACTGATTTCCCAAATCGACATGACTGAAGAATTAAAGCAGATCTGCGGCGCCGGTTTTAACTATAATAATAATCCAAAGAAAGATTACGTCAGTTGGCCCACGGTTAATTGTAAGTACAAACAGGATAATCTCAGTCTTTCAGGGGCCACCAAAAAATTCAATTGTGATTTTACCGAAATTACTAAAAAGGGTAAAGAGAACGTCAAAAAACGAAAAGTAAAATACGCTACCTATTTTAAATTAAGCAGTTCAGAACTGGTGCCGACAATTCTGGCTTCAACAATCGCCCGCATGCTGGGCTTTTATACCGAAGCGTATTGTCCAGCAAAAATTAAATGTGCAAACTGTCCATCGGCCGACCCATGGGCCGACAGTAATCGCTCTTCCGCACCACCTTCGAATGAAACGCACGAGTTTGATTATGCGATGGTCGAGCGTCCGGCAGATTTAATGACAATCGCACCGAAATCAGAGCAGCCCGCAAACTCTTATCCGTCCGGCGTTTTCTGGTAAGAACTTCTCAGTATCAAAGAAACCGAAAGCAAAACCGTTAAAGATAAAGCGATCGAGCGCGAAGCCTGGTTATTATGGGTCAATTTTCTGGTTGATACGGATGCCTTCAATTTCAATCAGCGGATATCGTGCGCGAAGGCGAGTGGGGCCGGACCAGATGTGACTTGTGAAAAGTCGGTTGTTTACACCCATGATTATGGTCATGCGTTTAATTATCGTTTTAAATTTGAAAAGTGGAAAACCCGCCTGCCGATTATTCAAAATAAAGACGGCACTTGCCGCGGTGGCATGACAGCTGAAGTAATGAAAGACGAGCGCGGAAGTAAAGATAACTCTCACATGCATATTTCGCCGTTGATCAGTACAGAGGCGCGAGACTTATTAGTTGGCCGCATGCGCATAATTACCGACAAACAGTGGCGCGATATTTTCAGAATTTCGAACGCCGAAAAACTTTTCAGGGTCAGTGCTGATGATTGGTTAAGTACTATACGTGAAAAAATCGAAACCATGGGGCGTGCGCAGTGCGCTCCGTTTGATTCTCGAACATCTGTTTTTTCTTCAGGAATAGAAAATTAATAGGTTCTCAGACCTTTTCACTCCGGAAGTTAACCGTCGGCATAGTGTGCCAATGGTCAACTTCGGGAGTAGAAGAGATTTTGCGGGCAGGCCTTTAGTGCGGTTTATTCCCGCCACATTGTAAAGTTCAATCCCATTGAACTAAAATAGAGGCTCATGCAACAGAACGCGGAATTCCTTCCTGTAGAGAGATCTTTGTCGGTTCGAACGAGTTCTGCGATGTTCTCAACTGAAAAAAGTATTTCGTAAAAGAGCGATCTTTTCTGACAAGGTCGGTTAAAGAAACCTGTTTTGAGGTTCCTGAATGTTGCACCAGTATTTTACGCCCCTATTACGCGATTGCCAAAAAACTGAAATAGGCGGATTAAGCATTGGTAATGCATCAACATCTCTGTTACTCTTTTTTTAATGAATAAAGCCATCGAAGAAAAATTAAAAGCGTCCGATTTAAAATTGAAAACCCAGGAAAAACAACTTCAGGTTGTTAAAGGCATCATCAGCCGGAACAGCGGTTTTGCCCGTTCACAGGCAGAGGCTACTGAAAAACGCCTAACCCTTGAAATTGCCGAACTCAAAAAAGAAATCAAAGCCGCCAAGGCAAAGTAAGAAAAAGGTACGCCGTACCTAATCCCCCAGAAAATTGAGGATCACTCACGGCATAAGGTAAATTTTTCCTCTTTGGAAACGACCGTAATCGTATAAAACTGCATGGGGGTTTAGGTACGGCGTACATTTGGTTCTATTTTGCGACTAAAATCGGGTTCGTCAAAAGCGGCAGGACGTTGACCTTAGTAAAGACCGGATCAAATGCAAATTTGAATTTACCTACCGCAAACAGCGCGGCTTCGGCAATAACAGTGCCTTTGACGTTACCTAGGTAGCGACTGTGAACAATCGGTGCATTCAGTAGCACACCGTTGAAGTCAATCGCGGTGCGCGGGCTGGTTGCGCCTGCGTCTTTCAGATCACCGATAGCGGTGGCTTCTGCAATGACCTGGTTGGCCAGTTCGACATAATCGCGCACAACGAGTGTCAGGCCGCGCCGATCATCAATCAGCCGATCAACAACCGAAGCCTTATTAAGTCCCATCATTATGGCGCTTGCGCTTGTGATCTGAATATTTTGTAAATCACCGCCACCTTCGTATTCAATCGCGCCTTCGATAAATACCGAACCGCTGACATGAATCCGGCAGCCGCCATCAGCATTTACTTTCAGATTTCTGAGCAACAGCGTACCTTTAATGACGAGGTCTGCCTTTGAACACTCTAGGGTGATCGCCGGGTCATTTTTAAAATAAGTGTTGCCGGCGGCGACCACTTTCACCAGTTGCACGTCGGCAAAAGGGCCAATGCGCGCAACTTCAGAAGTGTCGGTACCGGTGGCCCACAACTGCGGAGCCAGGTTTTTTATTTCATTTATTGAAGGCGCACGAATAACAACCTGGGATTTTGCAATGACTTTTTCAGCGCCGGGTACTGGAGTTACGTGGACAGCCATCGAAGAGGTGCGGTCTTCCGGCTGTATAAAATTTGTCCAGGTTAGAGTGAACGGAATCTTCAAAAAATCGGCAATTGTTACCAGCGGAACATTCTGATAAGCGGTGCCGAGGACAGCTTGGGCCTGAGGCGTAACTTGACCCTCTGGCACGTAGACTGAGCCATTGATTCTTGCCGACTGCCAAGTGCCAGCTAAGTCGTTGTACCATGATTGATCATTGTAAAAGTGCTTGGTACCGCCCATGAAGTTTGCGGTGCCATAGCCGAAATCGGTAATCACACTTGAATCGATCTGCGCATGACATAGCAAACACGAAATTGCGCGCACCGCAAGGGTTGGCTGTAGGGTTTTAAGAACCTCATAAAGTGGCGTAGGATCGGGCACTGGATTAGGGTTTGGGTTTGGAATCGGATTTGGAATTGGATTTGGATTCAAAGGATCGACCGGTATACCCAGCGCAGAGTTTTGCTGCGAGACATCTGTGGCCTGAATTTTTGAACAATTCTGAAAAAATACCAACATGACTAATAGAGAACTCGCAGATAAAACAATTGTTTTAAATTGAGCCATTTCAAATCCCCCGATCTAACCAGCTGCAATACTTAGTTGCAAAAGTAGATCCTGAGGGACGTGCAGCTTAACAGTTGGCAGCGCAAAAAAGTGTAGAACTTAAAAAATCTGAAAAAAAGTTTAACGTCTGAAGATAAGACGTTCGGCCCGATTTGAGAATAACTTTTACTGTGTGCTGAAAAAGACTTCGGTAGCAATTCGTCAGTTACTGAAACTTAAGTCAATGTCGAGCGTAGCAATTTTTTCGAGATAGAGCTTTTTTTCTCTGAGCGGAAACCAGTCATAGAGAAACACTTCGATGGGCCGCCACATGGCGACCCATCCGATGATCGTGAATCCTTCACGGGCAATCACTGCCAAGCCTGTGTCGTTGTGTTTTGAGATAATCAGTTGAGCAATACCCAAACAGGCAAAAAGCACAAGCAGGCCGACCACCAGAAAATATCGGCCCACGCGTAGGCGCTTGCGCATTTTTCCCTGTGAGAGGCGAGCAGCATAAATAAAATGCGCGCGAATGGCAGCGTAGAGATCTTCGTTATTGATTTCCTGAGGGGTTTCTTCTGCCACGATGATTTTCAGTTTCATCGGCGTTTTAAGCGGAAACTCCTCAACCGAGCTGACCACGTAAGTTACAAAATTTTCGTCGAGATCACGTGCTCTGGACGGTGCAGGGTCACGTTCATTAAAAAGTTGCCAGGTTTTTTTAACGGCAACTTCAATAATGACTTGGCCATTTTCGCGCAGGTAGCGGCCGCGTTCCAGTTGTTCGTACATAGTCTCCTTCAAAGGAAAGGCTGCATGGCCTCAAGCAATCGCAAACGCGGCAATTATGGCTTCATTGGCAAACTACCGAAGAATGAAGCATCAATTAATATGCCACTGACTCTGACGGAAAAATCTGGAGTTCAGGAAATAGACGCACGCGTATAGAGGAATTTCTGGGATCAAGGGAAACACCGCACGCCTTACTAATGCAGAAGCTGGCTTGAAATCGGTTTACCGGATTCCTCAATTTCTGAGGCAGAAGCCGCACGGGCGCTGATGACTTCAATTTCAAAAATCAGATCCTGACCTGCAAGCGGGTGGTTGGCGTCGAGTGTGGCCATGTTGTCGTGCAATTGCAGCACTTTGTAGCTGCGGATCTGGCCACTTTTTCCCGTGATCTGAACAGTGACGCCGACGCGGATATTTTTAGGCAGCTTCACTTTAGGAAAAAAGATTATTTTCTTAGGATCGTAAAAGCCATAAGCTTCTTCGGCAGTTAGCTCGATGCTGCGCTTTTCGCCATCAACAAGGTTTTGCATCTTCACAGCCAGACCTTTTAGAATACCGGCATCGCTGTCTTGCGCCGCCAGAACGTCATGGTTGTATGTGCTGCTGATCAGTTGGCCGGTTTTGTTCTTTAAGAGACAATTGAATGAAACGACTTGAATGCTCATATGGTCTCCTTGAGTAAAGTTGAAAATTTCAAATGCTATTTACTTTCAGAAAAACGGGAATGAACCTTAAGAATTACGTGAAAGGGGCGCTTGAGTACTCAGTAGAACATAGAATCGCGAAAATAGATAGGAGAGATGCTTAAACTGGCCGATTTAAGCCATTCAAGCCTGCCAGGCGGCGTTTGGGCGTTGTAAAAAGTAAAAAAGTAATTATAGCTGCAATAAAACCGGTATTTTCGTTGCGGTGACTTCTTTTTACAGAACTATTTTTTTTTGACCCCTGCAGGTTTTATTTAATTTCGATCTCTGCACCGAAGAGTTCGCGTGCGGTCTGGCCGACTTTCGCGGTGTCGTTAAAAGAATAGCGGGCGATGACGGCAGCTCCCACAAATGGAATCCAACGGGCGACGCGTTCACCGAGTAGGTTGCGGCCGATGCGTAAACCCAGTTTACCTAAAAAGCTTTCAAACATTTTCTGTGAACTGCGACGAACAACAAAACGCTGGCCGATGCGCACAACCAGATCCTCGCTTGCCATGGCTTCTTGCCCGAACAGGCAGTAAAGCAATGTTTCACGTGTGAGTTGATTTGATTTTCCACTGACGGCCGCGATATCGGCAACAAGTTGCGCCTGAATTTTCCAGACGGCTACGAGATCCGGAAGGAGGGTCAGGAGGGCAAGTGCGCCGGCCGGTAAACTGAGCGCGCCCGAAACAGCGGCGGCTTTCAGTGCGGCAGACTTTATGAGCTGGTCGAGTGAAGCTGAGAGCGCAGAATTACGGGGTGCCGGAAGATTTGTCAGGAGTTCAAGCAGGAGTAGATTTATTTTGTCGGTAATCTTCATTAAAAGTTAATCGGCTCTGGATAGGCGCATATCTATCCGACTTAGGGCCAGAATGGCGTTTTGGTCCCGCAGTGAAACAGTTTTTTTATTAGATATAATTCAAATTTGCCGACAAGTAAGAATGCAATATGTTTTCAGTTTTTTATTCATTATTTCAACTTAAGCCGAATGGGGCAGTGGTCCGAGCCCAGTACCTGCGGCAGATGTTCCATTTGCTTAATGCGGTCAGCGGCCTCGGGATTTGTCAGAAAATAATCCAGCCGCCAACCGATGTTGCGCTCGCGGATGGAGGGCCGGTAACTCCACCACGTGTAGTGGCCGGGGCCTTTTTCAAATATCCGGAACGTATCAACCCAGCCTTTTTTAACTAACATCTTATCCATCCAGGCGCGTTCTTCAGGTAAGAAGCCGGCATTTTTGGTGTTCGTCTTCGGATTTTTCAGATCAATTTCGGTGTGCGCAATATTGAGATCACCGCAGATGATGGTTTCGCGGCCTTTCTTTCTCAGGTGTTCCAGCCTTTTTTCGGCAGCCGCTAAAAACGCGAGTTTGTAAGGAAGGCGGGTGCCTTCGCGCTGCGAGTTCGGAAAGTAACTGGTAATAAGTGTTTTTGAGCCGAAATCGGCTTCGAGCCACCGGCCTTCATCGTCGAATTTGACGATGCCCAAACCCTTCCGCACGTCATCCGGTTGTTTTTTGCAATATATCACGAGGCCGGAATAGCCGGGCTTTTTTGCAAAATGCCAGAAAGAATTATAGCCGCTGGGATGAAAAAATTTTTCATCGGCCTTAATGACATCTTCCGAGATTTTTATTTCCTGCAGGCAGACAACATCGGCGTTTTCGTTCTCAAACCACTGAGCAAAGTTCTTCCGGTGAACAGAGCGAAG
>JANOJH010000409.1:0-4919 GCA_031408135.1 Bdellovibrio sp.
TTTATAGCGTGGAAAAAGCTGCTATTGCCACACAAGAAGCCGATTACAATTCGTTGTCTGCAAGGCGTCTTGGGGCAAGAGTTGCAAAAGAAGTTGCGGCTGATCAAATCCGGCAAAAGGATAACACTCTGGGAAATATCGCGTGGCTTGTTATGGTGGTTTCTGAAAGAGCCGATTTACGCAATTGGACTTTGCTGCCCGAAACGGTTCAGATTATCAGAATTAAGCCCTCCAAAGGTTCAGTTATCAGTGCTGTCGGGTTAAACCGATTCGACGCTGAATCCGAGAAGTTCCAAGATATCGTTTTGAACGAGAACGAAAATAAAAGATTTTTTATAATTCGAAGTATCAGGTAGTAACTGATCCCTTAAACTTTACCTGCAGCGAACTTGCGCCTCTAGAAGTACTTGTTTTTACATGAAATTTTCTTTTTCGTTGCAGACTTCTGAATTTTTTTTCAAAAAATTCAGAAGTACCATCCGAAAACGAAAATTTCGTTTAAAAATTAAACCCTTAGAGGATGGAGTGGAACGACCAGGTGAAGTTTAGGGGATCAGTTCCTATCAGGTAGTAACTGTTAGGCAAAAAAAAACCCACGTTTTGAGCCGTGGGTTTTTTGAGAACATTATTTCAGTTGAAATTTACGGATTGAAACCCTGATTGCTGCTCGGAAGCGGCAAATTCGGAGTTTCTTCTTCTTGGTTTGAGCTTGGCAGAACTGTTGCTTTTTCAGCTACAACTTTTGAAGTTGAATCTGAATTTAATCGGGCAGCAGATGCAACGCGATTTTCAAGGTTCTGTTTCAGATCATCAGTTGAAACGCGATCGATGTTAACAACCGCAGCTTGTTTAGTCATGTAATCAATTGGGAAAGCACCCAGTTTAGCTAGGTAGCTTGAAATGCTGCCGTTGCCGTTCTGAATAACTTCTCGGAGTGTAAAAAGCGGAGCATATTGTGAGGCTTTTTTCTCTGATTCAAAGATGATTTGCGTTAAAGTTGCCGCAGTGATGTCATTTTTTGATTTATTATCAATAACCATCACTTCTTCGTTTGATCTGATCATCTTAGCGATGTCATCCAATGTTACATAACAGCTTTGCTGAGTGTCATATAACTTACGATTTTGATATCGCTTAATAATTTTTACTTTAGCACTTGGTTTAATGCTTAAACTTTCCATTTGGTTCATCACGATGACCTCCCCTTATGTTGGCATTATCACTTGAGTTTTAGCTTAAAACTAAAGCTTTTTGCCTATTGATTCTGGCGAAAGTAGCCCTGCCGCCACCCCTTGTCAAGCAGGTCAGGAGCCAATTATGACTGATTTTTTCAGTCAAGTTGAATATATCCAGTTCGCAGAGAGTTAAAATAATATTCAGCCGTAATTTTTATTTCTGCGCAGTTTAAAAAAGATAGTATTATCATATACTTAGATCAAGTCATAGTTACTTGGTCGGCCGAAAGTATTCCTATCGTCAATAAAGCCCTATCAAAGTCTAGGAAATCTTAATTTGATCACAAAATAATCACATAGGACTCGAGAGTTCTGCAGCGATCTGCCGATAAGTTACCCAAGGAAGCTCTCATGACAAGAATGAAAATGTTTTCAAATTTGGCGTTAGCAATAGTGGTATCCGGATGCGCGAGTTCAAGTCATCAGTTTTTTGATTCGGCAATGAATGATAAAAACCGGGCTCCTGCTTCATTTGCAATTCCCGAGGCTTTCGATCCTGCAGTTACAACAATCGATCCGATGCATAACCGCGCAGAAGCTGATTTTCTGTTTTTAAAATCTGAAATGGAATCAAGTGCCGGCCGTAATCGGGAAGCGATTGAACTGTTGCGTAGTGCGCTGGTTTACGATCCTGAATCGCCGACAATGATGCAAAAACTTTCAATCGAGTATTATAAAACCGCAAAACTGAGTGACGCCATCTTTTGGGCCGAGAAAGCAAAATCCTTAGCGCCGGGGCGCCGCGATCTCACTTTGCTGGTGGCCGGTCTTTACACAACAACAAAGAGTTTTATCAAGGCCGAAGAATTATATAAAAATCTGATTAAGCAAGACGATGAAGATACCGAAGCGCTGCTGTATCTCGGTGCAGTTTATACTGAACAAAAAAATTATCCAAAAGCAATCGGGGTTTTTAAGAGCTTATCTCGGCAACCATCTTATGCTTCAAAATATCTCGCGCACTACTACCTTGCGCGCGTCTATGCTGAACAAAGTAACAACAACCTAAAAAAAGTAAAAGACGAACTTAAGCTTTCAATTTCATTGAAGCCTGACTTCTTTGAGGCCGCAACCATGTTGGGCCACTTAATTGAAAAAGAAGAGGGGCTTGCAAAGGCTTATGCATTTTACGCCGAACATCAGCGCAAGCACGGCCCGAATTCGAAAATGGCCGAGTTATTATCCCAATACTATATAAGTAAGAATGAATTTGACAAAGCATATGAGCAGCTCGAAATTCTTGACGATGCCAACGAAGACCTTATTCAGGTCAAGTTGAAGATGGCGCTAATATTAATTGAAAAAAAGGTTTACGACCGCGCCATCTCCAAACTGGAAGAAATTCTGGAACTTGCGCCAGAGTCAGACAAAGTAAGATTTTATCTCTCGGCCGTTTATGAAGAGAAAAAAGAATTCAAAAATGCAGTAAATCAATATCTGAAAATTGAAAACTCCAGCGGGTATTTTGAAGAGGCCCGATTGCACGCCGCATTTCTGACAAAAATGATGGGCGATCCCGAATTAGCAATGACGTATATCAAAGAATCAGCCGACCACAAAGTTGAAAATCCGCAGAGCTATTTTTTAATGTCGCAATTGTTTGAAGACAAAAAAGATCTGAAAAATGCGCAGGCTCAGCTTAAAAAGGCAATTGAAAAATTTCCGAAAAACCCAGTGGTCTTTTATCAAATGGGCACCTTGCAGGATCGTATGAATTTAAAAAACGAAATGACTGCTTCAATGAAAAAAGTAATAGAGCTAGAGCCTGAGCACGCGCAGGCCCTCAATTATCTGGCCTACACCTGGGCCGAAGCCGGAAAGGAACTCGATCTCGCAGAAAGTTATGCGCGAAAAGCCGCGAGTAAAGAATCCGGAGACGCCTTTATTCTCGATACGCTCGGCTGGGTGCTTTTTAAAAAAGGAAAATTCAAAGAAGCCGTAGACGTACTTGAAAAAGCCCATGGTATGCAACCCGAAGTCAGTATTATCTCAGAACATCTGGGCGATGTTTACATCAAGCTTAATATGCACAGTAAGGCCCGCCTACTTTTTCTGAAAGCCGCAGAAGCTGAGGATAACACTCACCGCAAAATGGAAATAAATTCCAAACTGACTCAGGTTGAAAGCGATCTTAAAAGTTTACGATTGCCGTCTTCAGTCGAGCCCGGTTCAGGTAAAGATGGGTCGCCGTAACAGCAAAAACCAGCTTCCAGTCGGATTCAAGCCACGGAAAATAAGAAAATAAAAACAAAAGTATACCGATTTTAAAAAATTCGCGCCGCCGGTCTTTCAATGAGTTGAAGGCATCTTGCAGTGTTGCGATGAGTTCAAAATTATTCTTTTCAAGAAAGTAATAAGAAAACACAATCTGAAATGCAAGCAGTAACATCAGCACCAATAACACAGCCGACGCCATCGTCAGAAATAAATAGTGCCCTTCGCGCATATAAATTCGCACAAAAGAATGAATTCCACCAACAAACATCAATAACGGCACGCAACTCAGAAATATCTTGAATGCACCCAGTTGTGATCGTCGGCTGATTTCAAATCCGTGCAGCAAAAGTGCTAACTGCAAAAAAACACCGATTGCCAGAAGTGCTCCGCCCGGCGTCTGCGCAAAGTGCAAAACTAAACAGGCAATAGCGAAAAGTAACAGGTGGCGTGATTTTAATTGCATTCAGAGGCTATATTATCCTTAAATAGGAATGTGAACAAAGAAATTCGCTTCGTACTTTTTTTTTACAGCCTGATTTTTTTTCTTCTGGCAGGTTGTGCCGGTACGCCCGACACGCCCGCAACCGGCGAGCCTCTGCTGATTCAGTCTAAAGCGATCATTAAAGATCAGAATGAAGCCAATTCTGTAAAGATCGAAATTGCCCTGCTTCCGAAAAAAGCCATTCGCCTTGAAATTACGGCTACTCTCGGGGTTTCAGTTGCGACGGTTTTAATGACTCCGTCTGAGATCACGTATGCGCTTCACACAACAAAACAATTCGCCACCGGGCCGTTCAATGAAAAGACGCTTTATCCGATTTTCAGAAAAAATATCGATCCGCGGATTTTGTGGCGTATGATAAATGATCAGCCGATGACCAATCTAAATCTGAAATGCACTATCAACAGTAATTCGAAGCCGGTAAAATGTACCACTGTCGATGGTACTACCTTTAAATGGACCTACGACGAACCTCCGTTCAAAAGAATCGACATCATAAGCAATAGGTTTGAAATGAACTGGCTTTTCCGCGACCAAAGTCTGTTAGAAGCTTCCCAAAACGAGACTTTTGTCTTGAAAAAACCGGATTCCTACCAAGAAATTATTATAAAATAATAGGAGTCGCTAACCGAAAAAACTCGGTGCATAATCATAGATAACTAAGATTCACCCAGTTCTCATTTAATGAGAAATTCGTGAAAAGGAGTCTCGATGTCATCACCCGTCAACTTCCGAACCCTAGTCGAAAAATGGCAGAGTCAGAATACGAATGTCGCGGCCCACTGGAGTGGCACTTTCCATGAGTACTTAGATCTGATAAAGGCCAACCCCAAGGTTACCAGAAATGCTTATCAACGCATGTACGACATGATTGTTGAATCGGGCACCGAAGAGTACATCGATTTTAAAAAACACGTTGTTCGTTACAAATTTTTTGACGATACCGATAACAATGGAAAAGATGC
>JANOJH010000411.1:0-2156 GCA_031408135.1 Bdellovibrio sp.
CAGGCTGCATCTGTTATCATCCCACCCTTATCAAGATCTGGAAGAAATGAAGCGGTCGCAACACTAAAATGTGCGGAGCCATCATTGATGAGCAGGTAGCTCAATTGTGGAAGCGGATATTCCCCAGGCATAACTCGACCACCAACAAAGATATCCATGTCGTTATCTCCATCTACATCGGCAGCACGAACACACGATTTCGAATTAAGCATTAACGGTAGCGCCCCTACTGTTCTGGTGAATTTTCCAGAACCATTGTTTAAATAAAACCGATCCTGAAGGGCTTTGTCATTCTTAACATAGTCGTGATAACCTCCGCTTACTATATAGAGGTCTTGGTCACCATCCTTATCGGCATCAAAGAATAATGCATCTGCGTCTGTTGAGCCAAAGTCATCATTAAAAACAAAGTCAGTTGCACTGGAAAACGCTCCTCCTATTTCTTGAAGAAATAATTTGCCGGGATTTTCTTTTGTACCTCCAACAAATACATCAACCAACTTATCTCCATTAACATCGGCTGTTGCCAGTATCGGCCCACAAATGGAAAGCATACTCAGCAGCAGTGGCTGGCGTTTAAAATCATTGGAACCATACTCAAAGTGTTCATAGCTAATGAGTGGCTCCACCAGGGAAAATATTGCTTCCGATACTAATATTTTTTCAGTTCTGAGTTTAGCTTTCTCTTGCTCAATCTCAATCAATTGATTCGCTTTAACATCCGTCAATAGATTAACTTTTCTATCGGGCCATTCTACTTTTATGGAATCAATTATTTCGGTATCGGATAAACCAAAATGAAGGGTATGACACACCGAAGATTGATAGCCTCGGGTAGGTGACTGCTCCTGAAATTGCACACCCTGTCTTGTATAAATAGATACTTTGCTTCCAATCCCGTAAGTATTTTTCCCAAAGCCCTTAAGCCGTATTTTAACAAAGTTGGCAGACGGATTCGATTCTCTTAAGGTGTTTTTATGAATCGAAGCTGTCTCGTTTTGGTTATTGACGATTAAATCAAGATCACCATCATTGTCTAAATCGGCATAGGCTGCTCCGTTGGAGAAACCTTCTTTTTCAAATCCCCACCTCATTGACTGATCGGTAAAGGTCAGGTCTTTATTATTCTTAAAAATATAATTGTGTAAAGGCGTGGACTTCATAGAACTTACCAATTGAAAGGTATCCGCCTTCTGCCTGGCTTGTGCTTGCTTAAAATAATAGTCTCCCTTGTACTTCAAAAAATCGCGATTTGTGTAATCTCTAAAATATCCATTGGTTACAAATAGATCCTTCCACCCGTCATTGTCATAATCGGCAAAGAGCGGAGCCCAACTCCAATCGGTATTTGATACACCGGCTAATTGACCAATTTCACTAAATGTTCCGTTACGATTGTTCAAGTGAAGCATGTTACGCATACTTTGGTGATAGTAACCGTTCATAACCATCAAGGCATATTGTTCATAATTTTCAGGTCCATAAAGCAATTTTTGCCGTCTATTGTCTTCCGGTAACATATCTGTTGTATAAATATCAGGCCATGTGTCATTATTATAATCATTAATATCCGAGCCCATTGAAAAATGAGAAATGTGTTGGACTTGTTCCGTCATCTTATCTGTAAATGTTCCATTACCATTATTGATATACAAATAGTCAGGTTCTATATAATCATTAGAGACATAAATATCCGGCCATCCATCTTTGTTAATATCAGAAATGGCAACACCCAGCCCAAAGCCTAAGGCATTGGACAATATTCCAGATGCGGCAGTCACTTCAACAAAATGACCATCATCATTTCTAAATAATTTATCACCCGCGTATGGATCCACTCCTTTGTGTGCCGCTTCAAACTCAAGGCCTCTAATCGCCTTCACGTTGGTTGCCAATAGAAACAAATCAAGGTCTCCATCCAGGTCAAAATCAAAAAATGCTCCAACGGTCGAAAACGATGGATCGTCTAATCCATACTCTTTTGCTCGTTCTTCAAATTTCAAATTACCCGTATTAATAAACAGTTGGTTCCTTCTTTGTTCAGGACTGTCTTTGCCAGAGTAGCATACATAAATATCCAGCAAATTATCGCCATTAATATCCACCATGCTTACACCTGTCTTCCAGCCTATCCTTCCTCCTACTCCAGCCAACTC
>JANOJH010000440.1:0-1440 GCA_031408135.1 Bdellovibrio sp.
CTCCGGCAAGCCACGAATTAATACAAAGCGATTGTCAACGATGGTAACTCCTGGCACGCGCTGCATAACTTGTGCCGCATCACGATCTGGAAGCTTAGTGATCTGTTCTGATGAAATACCACTTACTACTAATTTACTTTCCCGGATGGCGCTGATCAGCGAAAAGTCTGTGGCAATTTCCTTCTTGGCGGTCACAATGATCTCTTCCAACTCTGCTACGTCTTCCACCAATGTTATTTGAAGTGACGTCTTGTTGCCACTCTCTACAGCAACATCAGGAATAGTTTGTGTTTTGTAAGTAATGGATGAAACGACCACGGTATACGTTCCTGGCTTTACATTATTAATTTGAAAGTTACCTTCAATATCAGTGGCAGCTCCAACAGTAGTACCTTGAATGACTACACTTGCACCTATTACACCCTCTGCCGATTTGTGATCGGTAACACGCCCTGAAATAGTACCATTTTGAGGAAACGCCTGAAAAGAAACCAGAGAAATGAATAAAACGTAGATCGAACGCAGCATGCTATTTTTATTTGCTACAAAGGTCGTCCGGCTATATTACCCGATAGGGTCTGAAATATTACCAAATTGTTAAGGGGAGTAAATCTGGTGCCTACCAGACTGTAATTTTTACGGTAAGTTAAATCGTATTATTGCGATAATTCAGATGAAGATGAATGAGTTACAGGTGAGCACCAAATAACATTACGGTAAAGTGCAGTTAAAGAAGGTAAAGTTTGGATAATCTAAAAGCTGCTAGCCGTTAGCTTCAAGCTGCTAGCCTTTCACACCCCGCTAGCTAGAAGCCAAGAGCTTGTAGCCAGCAGCTTAAGGCCTCCATTACTTATTGATAGGGATCTTATTCAGAATTACCTTAATGATATCCGAAGTCTTCACATTGTCAGCCTCTGCTTCGTAGTTCAACAAAATCCTGTGGTTCATGACATCGAGCGCAACTTCTTTAATGTCTTCGGGCAACACGTAATCTCGGCCATCAAAATAAGCCATGGCTTTTGATGCCAAATTCAAATTAATGCTGGCGCGGGGAGATGCCCCAAACTGAATATATTGGGCTTCATGATCGAGTTTGTATTCCTTGGCTTTTCGTGTGGCTGTTACTAACTCAATTATATATTTTTCAAGCGATTCGGAAATCTTCACTTTATTCACTTCATCGCGGATAGCGAAAATATCTTCCTTCGTTAAAATTGTGTTCACCTGAAAGTCGAACTTCATGTTGGAAATCCTGCGCATGATTTCAAGTTCCTGATCTTTGGTAGGATAATCTACAAACACCTTCATCATGAAACGATCTATCTGCGCTTCTGGCAGCGGATAGGTTCCTTCATTGTCAACCGGGTTTTGAGTGGCCATTACTAAGAAAGGCCTATCCAACTTAAAAGTTGTTTCACCAATTGTAACTTGCTTTTCCTG
>JANOJH010000451.1:0-1702 GCA_031408135.1 Bdellovibrio sp.
ATTTGAAGATTAACTAATTTGAAAATTTGAAGATTAGCTGATTTGAAGATTTTAATCCATCTTAAGTTGTACTTGAAGCGTTACCTTTGAACTGCCACCAATTTTCAAATTGAACAATCATCAAATTTTCAAATCAACTCATGGCCTTCGGAATAAATGATTTTCGCTTTCGAATTGCATTTCGGGTAGTGTTGATTGGCATTTCCATGTCTTTACTGGTGTATATGCTCGGCCGGTCCAATATGATTTTTGCAGCAGGGTTGACCGGACTAATTATCATCTCTCTCTTGCTAGAACTTTTTCGGTTTGCCTCTCAAACCAACCGTAAGCTCACCCGTTTTCTTGAATCCGTTAAATATTCGGACTTCATTTCAGGATTTGCCTCTGACAATAAACTTGGGGAAAGTTTTAGAGACCTCAACACGGCCTTCAACGAAGTGATGGAAGCCTTTCGCAAAGCCCGATCTGAAAAAGAAGAAAACTGGCAATACTTAAATACCATTGTGCAACAAGTTCGCACGGGCATTTTATCATTTGATGGTGACGGCAATCTTCAACTCATCAATGCGAATGCAAAAAGATTTATCGGAATTTCCAATCTAAAAAATATTAACGAACTAAAAGGAAAAGAACCTAAACTATACCATGCGTTAATGGAGGTTGAACCTGGAAAAAGTACTTTGTATAAAATGGGAAATGAATTCCTTCTTACTATACAGGCTACAGAGTTGCGAATTCGCGGAAACACTGTTAAGTTGGTGACGCTTCAAAATATTCAAACTGAATTACAAAAACAAGAACTGGAAGCATGGCAAAACCTGACACGCGTATTGCGGCATGAAATCATGAATTCCATTACACCAATTTCTTCTCTAACCTCTACGCTACGCGAAATTCTGGATTCAGAATTAGTAAAAAAGGATGACCACTACGAATTAAAAAACGAAGGAGCAGAAGACCTTCGTGAGGGTCTTAGCACTATTGAAAGCAGGAGCAAAGGGCTGATCAAGTTTATTGATGCGTATCGCGAATACACCTCATTGCCCCCACCTAAAATAACAACGGTGCGATTAAAGCACCTTCTTGAAAAGGTGGCGCAGTTAATGAAACAAGAGCTTCGAAGAACAACAATTGATTTCTCTTGTCATTGCGAATCGGAATATTTAACTATTCAGGCGGATGAAGAAATGATTGAACAAGTACTAATCAATCTTCTGAAAAACGCAATTGAAGCATTGGGAAAGCGCACCAATGCCAAGCTTGAATTGTTGGGAAAATATTCTGATAATGCTGTTATTATAGAGGTTTCAGATAACGGGCCCGGCATTATTAAAGAGGCATTGAGCCGCATTTTTGTCCCCTTCTTCACTACAAAAAAGACTGGGTCGGGCATTGGCCTTGCACTATCCCGCCAAATTATGCAATTGCATGACGGGCTGATTACCGTAACCTCAGACCCTGATGTAAGGACTGTTTTTACCTTAAAATTTTAAGATTTACGTTACACTTGAACGAATAGATTTGGCGTATGACGTTTTAAAGAACAACTTGTAAATGCTTGCTCACGTCTGATCAATTTCTACAATTACAATCCAGAGAGAGCTCCGATTAAAATCACCTTCCAATTCTACTGCATTTTCTTTCCAATTTAATCTAGTCGGATCCTTTAGCGGGCCAGAATAATAGCGTTGCACAAAATCTC
>JANOJH010000471.1:0-1604 GCA_031408135.1 Bdellovibrio sp.
TCCTGTCCAACATCTACTCCTTCGGTCGTGTCGCCCAGCATTGACTTAACTACACCCGCTACTTTGCTCTCATGACGATCTACCAGCTCTTTAAAAGCTTCCATATCGCCATTTTTGGACGCGTTCACCAAATTTTCATCACTAACCTGACTCATTTCCGGTGATCGCTGTTTTGTTGGTTTCGGCTATTAGACATCAGTAATTCTTCTTTTATTCCATTTAAAATTGAAATATTTTTAAATCACCTGCTTCCCTTAATATAGTCATAAGTCAAATGGGGTCTGCATAGAAGGGGAGGAAAAAAAATATACCAATAGGGAATAAAGCACCGTTGTTGATTGTCTAAATAGAAAAGAAAATGGAAATCATGAAAAAATTCATCATTACGGTAGTATTCCTTGTGTCCATCTTCATCGGGAACAATGCACAAGCGACTTCAGACTCTGTTCATCATAAAGGACAGCATCACCGGGGGCATGATATGCACGGCAAGCGAGGTGGGCACCATAAGGGGATTAAAGTATTCCACCGTCATCACTATCACCATGGAAAAGATCATTCACGGTCAGGGGCGCATTCGCATCACGACAGAAGGGGTCATGGAGATAAGGGGACGAATAGCGATAGGTAAGAGCTGCGGAGCACTTACAGTTGAATGATTTGTAGTCCGTAAATTCCTATCATATCTTCACGTCATTAATAACCAAATCTCTTCGTAACTAATGAAACTAACTGCCCGTAACACACACCGCGACATCGCCTATTTTTATGTAGGCCTCATTATTTCATTTTCTTTATCAGGAATTTTCCTCAACCATCGCCAATCCTGGCACCCCAAACGGTACAACTATGATTCAAAGGAAATAGCTATTCCAGTTCCGGCCAGTAAAGAGGCTGTGAACGATGAGTTTATTACCAACTTCACAAAAGAGCAAAACATTGATGATAACCTCAGAAGATTTAATGTTGATGGCAACACTCTTAAGATATCCTATGTCAATCACGATGTTCAAGTGGATATCGCAACCGGCAAAGGAAAGATTGAATCCTATCGCACCACACCTCTACTTGGCCAGATGACACAACTTCACCAGGACAACAGCAAATGGTGGATTTACTACTCTGATATTTTTGGAATCGGTATGCTCGTGATTGCCTTTACGGGAATGTTTATTGAACGAGGCAAGAACAGTTTTCAAGGAAGGGGATGGAAACTCGCGCTGATCGGAATTATTTTTCCGTTGATTTTTCTATTTCTGCTGACTTAATAGAAATCTAATCCAGATAAAGAGGAGGTTAAATCAATGAGATTTGATCTCCTTTTTTTATTTTCGTTTGTCTAGTTAGAGTCTGCCTACTGGCAACTTATATTTTGATCGACTCTATAGACAGACACTAGTTAAATCCAGTCCTTTTTAAGCGCGCCCTGAATTCCTTTGGAGAATAACCAGTATGCTCCTTAAATACTTTAGCAAAGTAGTTTGGGTATTCGAATTTAAGTAGATAGGCAATTTCTGATACAGACCGGGATGTATACGTCAGATGCTTTTGTGCTTCCTGTATGATATTTTCTTGTACAACTTGTATAGCGGTTTTGCCCGCAA
>JANOJH010000048.1:0-6382 GCA_031408135.1 Bdellovibrio sp.
GTCTTTGGCTAATGGGCTCGTTGCTCACGCTTCTTTTTTTCGGCTATTTCAGTGCACCACTGATCGTCTGGGCAATTGCTTTACTGGTTATACTTTTCGGTCTCGGAGCGCCGGCGATTCTTCTGGCGTTATATGTAACGCTGATGCTGGTGTTTTTAATTAAGCCGCTGCGAACTGTTCTGGTTTCAGGATTTGTGATGAACATCATGAAAAAGTTAGGTGTGGTTCCGCAGATTTCCGCAACTGAGCGAACCGCCCTTGAGGCAGGAGTCGTCTGGGTTGAAAAAGATTTGTTTTCCGGAAAACCGGATTTCGAAAAAATTCTGCAAGAGCCTTACGGTAAACTCACAGTAGAAGAAATCGCATTTATGAACGGCCCGGTTGAAGAACTCTGCGTGTTAAGCAACCCATGGAAAACCTGGCGCGACCGCCATCTTCCGGATGAAGTCTGGCAGTTTATAAAAGACAAGGGCTTCCTTGGAATGATTATCCCGAAAGAATACGGCGGCATGGGCTTTTCGGCCATGGCCCATTCCGAAGTTGTGATGAAGCTTGCTTCGCGTTCATTATCAACTTCGATTTCAGTTATGGTGCCGAACTCACTCGGCCCTGCGGAATTACTCATTCATTACGGTACGGAAAAACAAAAGAATCACTGGCTGCCACGCTTGGCAAAAGGCCTTGAGATTCCGTGTTTCGGTTTAACTGAGCCCTTAGCCGGTTCCGATGCCGGGTCGATAACCTCGTCCGGCATTATTTTCAGAGGTGATGACGGCAAACTTTATATCAAATTGAACTGGAATAAGCGCTGGATCACTTTAGCCGGAATTTCAACGGTGGTCGGTTTGGCTTTCAGGCTGCGAGATCCGGAAAACCTACTCGGTAAAGGTGAAGACATCGGTATTACCTGTGCACTGATTCCGACAAATTCAAAAGGCGTTGATGTTTCACGACGTCACGATCCACTTTCAATTCCGTTTTATAATTGTCCGACCACCGGAGTTGATGTGGTTGTGCCCTTGGTAGATGCCGTTGTCGGCGGTGAGGCCGGTTGCGGCCAGGGTTGGTCAATGTTGATGGAGTCCCTGGCTGCAGGTCGGGGAATTTCATTGCCGGCGCAATGTACCGGTGGAGCAAAAATAGCTTATCGTGCCGCTTCGACACATGCTCTTATCCGAAAACAGTTCGGCGTCAGTATCGGCAAATTTGAAGGCGTAGAAGAACCGCTTGCACGTATCGGGGCTAATACCTATGCCATGGAAGCCATGCGAAGATTCACTTTAGGTGCGCTAGATAAAGGGCTGAAACCACCGGTTATTACGGCCATGATAAAATATCAGGCCACTGAAATGGGCCGCAGAGTTACAACTGATGCTATGGATATCCTCGGCGGCGCCGGCATTTCACTGGGGCACCGCAATCTGCTTGCCGAGGGCTATGTTGCGGCTCCGATAGCGATTACGGTTGAAGGGGCTAATATCATGACCCGAACCCTGATCATTTTCGGGCAGGGCGCGCTGAGATGCCATCCGTACGCGTTTGATGAAGTCAGTGCGATTGAGGCCGGCGATGCGAAAAAATTCGATACGGCGTTCTGGGGTCATATCGGTCATGTGGTCCGAAATGCCTGTCGTTCTATTTTGCTTTCCGTTACGCGCGGGTATTTAGAGTCGGCACCGGCCGGTACTCACCCGAAAATTAAGATCCATTATCGCCGCTTGCACTGGGCATCGGCCACGTTTGCAATTCTTGCCGATATTGCGATGGGATCGCTGGGTGGTCAGCTGAAAATGAAAGAAAAAATCACGGGGCGATTTGCCGACATTTTCTCGCATATGTATATGTCGACTGCGGTTTTACGGCGTTTTCACGAAGAAGGTCAGCGCGAGGAAGACCTGCCTTATCTGCAGTTTTTTCTGAAGTATTCGATGTCAGAAATTCAGAAGGGTTTTGACGGACTGTTTGATAATCTTAAAATTCCAGGGTTTAGATGGCTATTTAAAGAAGTACTCGGCGCGTGGTCACGAATCAATTCAATCGGCTCGCAGGCAACTGATGGCTGGTCGCATTTGATATCCAATTCCATGCTTTATTCGGTTGCTCAGCGCGACCGGATGAGTGACGGAATTTATTGGATGAATGAATCAACCCACGGAATCGATCGAATTAAGGCGCGTATTAATATCGACCAAACGGCTCGATTAGAGAATGCGTTTATCGTGGTGAACAAGGCTGAAACGGCCGAGAAAAAGATTCGTTCTGCGATTAAAGCCGGCTCGATACCGAAGAAAAAGGGCCGCGCCGCCTGGGACGATGCTTTGGCTAAAAAGATCATTTCAGACGAGGAATTCCGGCTGCTTTCAGAAGCGGATCAGGTCCGATTTGATGCAATTTTAGTCGATGACTTCAGCGAGTCTGAGTATCAAAACAAGATAGCCGAATAATTTACTTGCGATAGGTACGCCATTGCTTCTATCCTGTTCATGATTTAAAATGAAGATCCATTCTCATCTGTCTTGCTTGCCTCTGCCAATCGTGCTTTCTGAAGTAATCGTTTCGCGAACCACGACCACTTTAATATGACCGGGATACTGCATTTCATCTTCAATAGTTTTTGCAATTTGTTGTGAAATTTTAATTGCACCCAAATCATCTACAACTTTAGAATTGACGAGCACGCGGCATTCGCGACCGCCGTTCAGCACAAAGACATCGGTAACGCCATTGAATCGCTTTGAAATTTCCTGCAGCCCTGAAACTTTTTGCGTATAAGTCTCAACCGTACTTCGGCGCGCTCCGGGGCGTCCGCCCGAAATGGCATCTGCCGCAATAACAATAAAGTCCATGTCTTCTGTTGGCGGTACATCGTGATGATGGGCCCTGACAGCGTAAATAACCTCTTCGATTTCATTGCGGCCGGCAATAAAGTCCGCGCCAATGACCGCATGGCTGCCGTCAAGTTCGTGATCTAGCGCCTTACCGAGATCATGAAGCATTCCTGCGCGTCGGGTTTTCTTATGTTCATTACCAAGTTCTGCAGCAAGCAGGCCGGCAAACCAACCCACTTCGGCACAGTGAAAATACTGATTCTGAGTATAAGAATAGCGGAAACGCAGCGAGCCCATAACCTGGCGGATTTCAGGATGCACATTCTGCATTCCGAGTTCCTTACAAATAGTGTCGCCGTCACGTTTTATCTGGCTCAGCAATTCTGCTTTCAGATTTTCGCCGACCCGTTGTAAATCCTGCGGATTCGGGCGGCGACGATGTTTTTCCATATCGCGGAAAACCCGGTCGAAAATCCTACGGGTCAGTTCGCGGCGAACCGGATCATAGCCGATAATCTGAATATTATCCCAGCGTTCCGGATCGGGCTGCTCATCAATGTGTACATCGCAGCCGCTGACTTTCTGAATGACCAGTACATTCTCTTTTAAATTTTCACAGAAAACTTTTCGGATTTCTTCGGTGGGAAAATAACTTGCTGAAATACCGCGTTCAGTGCTCATTTCTTTTTGAAAACGGTCAATACAATGTGCCAGAATCCTTTTGGCTTTTTGCTCGGCAAATTCTTTAGTTTCCTCCTCAGAGAATTCGGCGGCTTTTGTATAATCAGAAGTAGCCTGCTCAATCAGTTTGGATTTGATTTCGGCCACAACTTCGGGCACTTCGAGCTGAGTTTTCGCAGTTAGGTTGGTTTTCAGAACCTCTTCGGATTCTTTCTGAGCGCCTACGATTTTTGAAATTTCGTTCTGCTTCGTTTGCAGTTTCATCGAGCTGTCGCGAAGTTCTGTTTCTTTAAGCATCAGTGAGGCTCTAAGAGTTTTATACTTCTCTTCATTCAGAACCTTTTTGTCATTGACCCGCGTTTCGAGCTCTTCGCATTTTTGTTCCATTGTTAAGTGGGCGTCTTCAACCTCGGCCCAGGCTTCAAGCTCGATTTCCTGAATTCTTTCTTTCCGTTCAATTTCATCGGCGTTGAATTGATCCTGAGCATCTTTCAGGATTTCTGCGGCTTCTTCGCGCGCTTCGTTCAGGATCTGTTTTCTGACGAGAAAAAATAAAAGATAGGCAAGTGCGGCACCGGCTGAAATACCAACCGCTAAATAGATAATAATTTGCGAAATATTCATTGGGTTAGTCTATTATTTCGGGGCAGGAGAAACAACAAAGCTTTTGGAACAAGATGCGTTATCGGATGTAATTCGGATTTTATTCAGCAATATGAGTCCATGCAATTTATGATTATTTTTAAAAAATGGCTTATCCGGATTTTAATTTTAACTGTATTGGTCTGGATTTTCGGATTCAATTACTCATTTGTTTTCAAGCGAAAAGTCGTAGGTGTTATCGTTGCTGCCGAAAAAGTCACGGCACCAATTGCAATCGTCGGTGACTCCTCGAAAAATCAGCTGAATCCGCAGATTTTTTCTTTCTCGGTAGGTATAAAAGACCGAAAAACCGGCGAGATTTACATGGCGTCCAGCGAAGATCGGCAATGGGCGGCGGTGAGTGTTGGAAATTGTGTGATAGCGGCTTATTTCCCCTATCCGCCGTGGGAGTTTTCAAAAGGCGGAACCAGTCACAATGCCCGATTATTAAGAAACTTCACCAGTTGCGACCAGTTGCCGTCAGAGAATTGGTTTGAAGATTTGAAGTTTTTCTTTTTATTTAATTAAATTAACGGATGACTGAAATCAGCGAAGTGCCTGATTTTAGGGCATAGGATTTCGAAGTAAAAGTCTTTTTTTGAATTAAATAGGCGATGGTCAAGACCATGAAAATCAAAAACCAATTTCGCATTTGCATATAAAACAGCATAATTTACCTTTAAGCCCGAGATAACTTCAAACTCTTAAAATAAGAATTGCAGTAATCAAACCCGCTTTTCAAACTCAGTAATACACTGAGCCAGAGAAGTCCATACCCGAATTGCCGGTTGGATAACTGGGGATGTAAATCGTTCAATAAGAGCATGGGAATGGCAATCATTTGCAGAGCGGCTTTCCATTTGCCTGTGGATTGAGCATCAATAACAATGCCGTCCGCAGAGGCTGCAGCTCTGATTCCGCCGACTATAGTGTCTCGCGTAACAAACAAAATGACCATCCATTGATCAACCAGATTATTATGCAAAAGCATGATTAAAACACTGCTGACCAGAATTTTGTCGGCAACAGGGTCCAAAAATTTCCCGAGATTCGAAACGGCATTTAATTTTCTGGCGTAATAGCCATCGTAATAATCGGTGATGGAAGCAATAATAAAACAAACTGCCGAAAGAAATCGCCCGAGATCGGTATCCATCAATAAAAAAAGCGCCGTTGGAACAACCAAAACTATTCGGGATAAAGTTAAGTACAGCGGTAATTTACTCATGCAACTCATTAAGTGTTGTTTGATTGGAGTGCGTCTGTCAAGATTAAGAAATTGTGTTAAGTTACCAGCGCCACGTACATGTCTACGAAACTGATTTGATGGGTATCGTTCATCATTCAAATTACCTGCGTTTCTGCGAAGAAGCCCGGGTCGACTGGTGTAAAAAAAAAGGCCTGCTCGGTGAGGGTGAAAACGCGGTGTTCAGTCTGGCCGTACTTGAATCGAAGATAAAACATATTCGACCGGCAAAGTATTCAGATGTCATCCGATTTGCATTGCAGGTAAGGGTTGAAGGCGCGCGAATTGTATTCCAGTACAAACTTTTCGTTACTGAAAACGTTGTTTGTCTGGCTGAAACCGTGCACTGCAACCTTGACGTTAACCTCAGGGTCCGGCGCTTGAATTCTGAATTAATTAAAATGGTGGAGAATGAACTATGGACAGGAACCTGGCTTTAGAGTTTGTAAGGATTACGGAAGCGGCCGCGCTCGCTTCGGCAAAATGGATGGGGCGCGGAAACGAAAAGGCGGCGGATCAGGCAGCCGTCGATGCCATGAGAAAAGCCTTCGACACCGTTGGAATTAACGGCACGGTTGTTATCGGCGAGGGTGAACGCGACGAAGCACCGATGCTATTTATCGGAGAGAAAGTCGGATTTCAAAAAGAAGATTCACCCGAGATTGATATTGCGCTCGATCCGCTTGAGGGCACAACAATCTGTGCAAATGGTGGCGTCGGGGCGATTTCGGTAATTGCCTGTGCACAAAAGGGCGGTTTTTTACATGCGCCCGATACCTATATGGAAAAAATCGCGGCGGGCCCCATGGCTAAAGGTGTTATTGATCTGGATGCAACCGCGCGCGAGAATGTTCACCGCGTGGCTGAAGCCAGCCGTAAACCGGTGGGTGATATCACAGTTGTTATTTTAGACCGTCCACGACATGCAGATCTTATTGCGGAAGTCCGAAAAACCGGCGCACGCATTCATTTGATCGGCGACGGG
>JANOJH010000571.1:0-1622 GCA_031408135.1 Bdellovibrio sp.
GAATGGCCTGAAAGTTTATTTGAGCCAGTATCAGGCAGAGCCGCGGCTACAGACACAAATTGCAGTGAAAGCTGGCGGCAAAAACGATCCTGCGGAGACCACTGGACTTGCCCATTATCTTGAACACATCATGTTTAAGGGCACAGGTGATTTTGGTACTATGGATTGGGCAAAAGAGAAAGTTTACATGGATAGTATTGAGCATATGTTTGAGCACTATCGGACGCTGACCGATTCGGTGGAACGCAAAAGCTATTACAAGCTTATCGACCAGGTTTCAAATGAAGCTTCAAAACTGGCGATTGCCAATGAGTATGATAAGATGATCTCGGAAATTGGCGCGCGAGGTACGAACGCCTATACAACAGAAGACAGAACGGTATACATCAATGATATACCTGCCAATCAGATGGAAAATTGGATCAGAATTGAATCAAACCGATTTCGAGTGATTGTGCCTCGTTTGTTTCACACTGAGTTGGAAACTGTTTACGAGGAAAAAAATAGAAGTCTGGACAATGATTACTGGAAAACATATGAAGCAATGGGTGTGAGTATATTTAAAAAGCATCCCTACGGAACGCAAACAGTTATCGGGACAATTGATCATTTAAAAAATCCCTCCATTACGAACATCAAAAATTATTTCAACACGTACTATCGGCCAAACAATGTGGCTATTTGTTTAAGCGGTGACCTTGACTATGATAAAACCATAACGCTTATCGATAAGTATTTTGGTGATTGGCAGGCAAACGATCAATTGCCGGTATGGAATAAAGTTCAGGAGGATCCGATTACTGAAACCCGAATAACAGAGGTCTATGGCCCTGACGCAGAGTGGGTATATCTAGGTTTTCGATTTGATGGACGCAGCAGCGATGAATTTAAGCTCTTACGCCTTTCGGATGGGATTCTTTCAAACTCGCAGGCAGGACTGATTGATTTAAATCTTAAACAGGCGCAAAAAGTATTGGATCCGTACAGTACCGTAGATGATATGAATGACTATTCCATTCATCGTTTTAGCGGTAAACCGCGCGAAGGACAAACCCTTGAACAAGTAAAGGATCTTTTGTTAGGACAAATTGAGTTGCTAAAGAATGGAGAATTTGAAGACTGGCTAATTGATGCTGTAATCAATGACCTCAAGAAAAACAGGATTCAACAATCAGAGCGAAACTATTCACGCTCTGCTGATCTGGTGACTGCGTTTACAAACAACATTACTTGGAAGGATTATGTGGAGGGCGTAGAATCTTTAAGGAAGTTTAAGAAAGAAGATATTGTAAAATTTGCCAACGAGCATTACGGAAATAATTATGCTGTTGTGTTCAAGCGGAATGGCAAAGACCTCAATACCAGGAAAGTGACGAAACCTGAAATTACACGCGTGACGCTTAACAAGGAATCGAAGTCGCCCTTTCATGAAGAATTACTGAAAAACAAACCTGAAAAATTGACCCCTGTATTTATCGATTACGATAAGGATATTCAGAAACTAGCCATGGATAAGAAGGTACAGGTTCTTTACACACCCAATAATGAAAACGAATTGTTTACACTTTACTATCTATCCGAAGTTGGCACTAACCATGACCCTACTTTGAAAATGGCCATTG
>JANOJH010000059.1:0-1351 GCA_031408135.1 Bdellovibrio sp.
AACCAATGAAAACAACGAAAAGAAGTGTATTTCAATTTATTGCAATAATGTTATTTGGAGCAACACTAATTGTTGGCTGTAGCAATAACGATCCGGCAGCTAATGGTACAGTTATCCTCAAAATGGATGCTGCGTCCCCCACAGGCACCACCATCAATGGCAGATCCACTACTGGCAGAACTCAAGCGACAACTGTTATCACCGATTTCAAAGTAAGTATCAGGGAGATTGAATTTGAATTTGATGAAGAAGATAGTCATTTTAAAACAGACTCCGCTTATGATGACATAAAACTAAAAGGACCTTTTGTGCTAGATGTACTGGAGCAAAATGCTTTTGTAGAGCAGTTAATAGCGTCAGTCAGTGTGCCCAACGCGAGGTATGAAGAAGTTGAATTTAAACTTCATAAAAGTACAAGTGCTGGTGTCATGAATGGTAAATCAATTTATATTACGGGCACTATCGATGGAAAACCTTTTATTTTCTGGCATGATACTGATGAAGAGTTTGAAATTGATTTTGAAAATGCTGCCACGGATTTAGTAATCAATGGAAATACAGCAGCTATGGTGATCAATCTTCAGCTTGATCGATTATTCAGTGCTCTGAAAGGAGGAGTCAATCTTAGTTTGGCTAAGGATGGAGACGGAGATGGTGTTATTGAAATTAATCCCGGCACTGATAATGATGGTAATAAGGATATGGCTCATACAATTAAAACCTTGCTGGAAGACATCACGGATTTAATGGATGATAAAGACTAACTTATAGGGTTTGTCAACAGAATAAAAAGGTCGTTCGCAGAGGTGAACGACCTTTTATTAATTATGGGCATCTCTAAAAACTCCTTTTGACTTTCTCCCGATAGCTATCGGGATGGAGAAGGATTGAGCCTGCCTGCCCTCCCTGCCAGGCAGGCGTACGACTTCGGGAGGCGGGCTGGTAGGCAGGGATGAAGTGGTCTAAGGCAAGGTTTCTAGAGATGCCCTAGATTAAGTTAAAAGTTAAGAATTTATTCCCTCATAGATTTATTTAACAAGTACTATTGAATAATATTAAATACATTGATGGGTAGGAGTAATTCAATCTCATTTGTTCTATATGTACGGAGCATGCAAGATCAAGTAGATAATAGGTAAGGATGATCAATAGTAAAACCATATATTTAAAGATCAGGTACTTTTCAATTTTGTGTCTTTTCTTTTTATTCACTCTACTTGGATCAGTTCTTAGTGGATGCCAGGAAGGATTAGAGGAAATTACAGAGCCTCAGTCTGACAAGGTTATTGTAGCAAACTCTGTAATCTCAAATTTAATCCAGCGCGTAGCTCTTAATGATGGGTCATTCGAT
>JANOJH010000065.1:0-3108 GCA_031408135.1 Bdellovibrio sp.
AAGTATTAACCCTGATGATATTGAATCTATTTCGGTCTTAAAGGGTGCTAGTGCTGCCGCGCTATATGGATCAAGAGGTGGCTATGGTGTCATTCTCGTGACAACGAAAAAGGGCAAAGCACAAAAAGGACTTGGTATTGATTTCAATTCAAACTACGTATTTGAAACTGTAATAAATCAAACTGATTTGCAGCAAGAATTTGGCAGTGGTGGGTTAGCAAATAGCAATCCGGCTGATCCCACTTCGCCATTGGTAGGCTCTAAGCCACTAACCCGTACTCAAGCATTTAACAACGGAGATCAATCTTGGGGTGCTAAATTGGATGGATCTAATGTTATCCAGTACGATGGCGTTTCTAGACCCTATTCGTATGCTGGTGACAACTGGAAACGTTTCTATGAGACAGGGAGCACTGCAACTAATAGCATTGGGTTAAACGGAGGAAATGATAAGCAAACTTTCCGTTTTGGGTTTTCAGACCTTAAGAGTACCGGAGTTATTCCAAATTCTGGCTATGATAGAAAAAACCTTTCGATGTCAACACAAGGAAAATTTGGAGAGAAAATCTCCTTCAATGCCAAAGTTTTGTATTCGAATGAGAAGACTAAAAACAGAACAAATCTGGCCGACTCTCCTGGGAATCCAATTCAGGCGATATACAGATTGTCTCCAAATTATAATGTTGAAGATTTAAAAGGTGATCCAAATAAATTAGGAGCAGTTCCTCTCGGATTTGCAACAGAAGATGGTAAAGGCGCTGGTGAAGAACTCCAGACCTCACCTAACCTTTGGGGACAAAATCCTTATTGGGCAGCGCACCAATTCATTAATAGCGATACGAGAGACCGCTTTATTACGTCTGCTCAATTGCGATATGATATCACGGACTTCCTCTATGTATCAGGTCGTGTTGGAATGGACTGGTATACTAGAAAAAATACAGGCTTGACCCCACAAGGTACAGGTTACAATCGCGGTGGAAACACAAGTCAAGGCCAAAATAACGTCCGCGAAGTTAATCAGGAATGGATTTTAGGTTTTAATAAAGCGTACGGCAAGATCAATGTGAATGCATTTGTCGGTGGCAATAAAATGACTAGGAACAGCGAAAGTATCTCCGCAAATGGAAGCAATTTTAATATTCCATTCTATACTTCTGTTACTAATACGGCAGCTCAAAACTTTGGCTATGGCTATGGTGCAAGTGGTATTAATTCTTTGTTCGGATCCGCTGAGGTTGCGTACAACGGATATTTATTTGTGACAGCAACAGCCAGAAATGATTGGTTTTCAGTTTTAAATCCAGCAAACAACTCAAAACTCTATCCTTCCGTTGGTGCAAGTTTTGTGTTTTCGGATGCCTTTGAGAATATGCCTGCCATATTAAGTTTTGGTAAGTTAAGAGCATCATGGGCTCAGGTTGCAACTGCCAATGTAAACGCTTACGGTGTTAACTTAAACTATGGCCTTAACGGCCAAGGCCATCTTGGTCGTCCTATGGCTCGTTTTGCATCAGGCGGTACCATACCAAATCCTAATCTTTCTCCCGCCCTGTCAACTGAACTAGAGTTTGGACTTGATATGCGATTCCTCCAAAATAGACTTGGTGTTGATTTGACTTATTATAGCCAAAGAACAACAGATGATATTCTAAATGGAACAATTTCCATAGGCTCTGGATTTAACTCAACAACATTGAACGTTGGCGAATTGACTAACAAAGGTCTTGAAGTTTTGATTTCGGGTACACCAGTTAAGGGGAATTTAACATGGGATGTTTCGTTGAACTTAGCGCACAATGAGAATAGGATTGTGAATATTAATGGCGATCAGAAAAACATTATTTTAGAAGAGCCTCGGACGAGGACAGTTTTTGTTGAGCACATTAAGGGAGAATCTTATGGAATGATTACTGGATGGAAGCAGAAATTAGCTCCTGATGGACAGCCCGTATTTAATGCGAATGGCAGCCCAGCGCAGTCAGCTAAGTACGAGATTCTTGGAAATGGTATAGCAAAGGTAACGGGAGGTTTAAACAATTCATTTACGTATAAGAATTTTGTTATGTCTGCATTGATTGACTTTAAGTTTGGGGGTGATATTTATTCAGGTTCGAATGTTAGGTTAACTCAGTGGGGACTTCACAAACAATCTCTTGCTGGTCGTCCGGGTCATGATGCTATTACTGTTGAAGGTGTTATCCAAAATGGAACCAATGCTGCTGGAGAAGCAACTTATGCTCCGTTTACGAAAACGTTAAATGAGCAAGAGTCTAGAAATTATTGGAACCAAGTAGGCAATGTGCAGCAAGATCGCTTTATGTATGATGCTTCCTTCATCAAGCTAAGGCAAATTACATTTGGATATAATTTCCCAGCTAGTATGCTAAGTAAAACTCCTATTAAGACCCTGAATCTGTCTTTTGTCGCTCGCAACCTTGCTATTCTTTATAAGAACATTGATAACGTTGATCCTGAATCAGCTTACTCTAGTAATGGAGGAGCTCAAGGATTGGATTATTTTGGGATGCCTTTGACACGTAGCTATGGCTTTAACTTAAGGGTAACATTCTAAACATTTAATTAGAAAAAAAATGAAAAATATACACAAACTAATTTTTACTTGCCTGCTACTAGTTTTTTTGGTAATAGGGTGCGACACAGATGAGTTGCATAATTTAAATGTCAATCCCAATGCTGTAAATAAAATTGATTTAAACTACTTTTTCACAGCAGCAGAACTTGGATCCGCCAGTGGTGGCTCAGCAGGTGATAACAGATATATTGACTGGAGAACCAACATCGGAATGTGCTCACACGCTATACAGCAACTTGCTAACGCAGGGGGTGGTATTGCAGCGGGTGACAAATACACAGATACTGATCCTGAGCAATCTAATGCGCCATTTCAATTTTTCTTAACTGATGTAGGAAGAAATACTGCGGAGATTCTAAGACAGACTGGTCCTGGTGGCTATGATGATGGCAAGAAAGTCAATATGCGACAGGCTACTCGAATTTTGAGAGTGTTTAACTTTCATAGATTAACCGACTTCTACGGTAGCGTTCCTTACAGCGAGGCGAATCAAGGACTTAAAGGAATATTCT
>JANOJH010000694.1:0-1305 GCA_031408135.1 Bdellovibrio sp.
TTTATATCCACCGAAATCCCAATTGCAATCATTGTACTCGTCTCTATGGGTTGTCTGATGTTCATCAAAAACAATACGGTAGCACTTATGATCAATCACCTTGTCGTCATCCTTGGAATGGTAATGATTGGTGTTAGCACATTTTTGTTTGAACAACAATTTATCAATCCATCCCACTGGATGATATTAATTGGCCTCGGCCTTTACCTTGCCTATGTTCCTTTCAATAGTATTTTTTTTGAAAGATTGATTGCTGCATTTCAATATGTGGGCACGGTGGGCTTTGTCATGTACCTGGCCGATTCGTTTGGCTACCTGGGAAGTATTGGCGTACTATTTTTCAAAGAGTTTGGATTTGCAAAGCTTAGTTGGTTAGATTTTTTTATCTCTTCGGGTTACAGTGTTTCTATTATTGGAAGTATCCTTGTAATGGGGTCTCTGCTCTATTTCAATAAAAAGCATGCATCCTGGAGTAAGACTCAGATTCCCGCAACTAAAGTTTCCGCGAAAGCGACTTTATTATAAAGTTGTATAATTTGAATGGCGTCCGCTTTTTGATTTGGATTGAGATGGCGTTGCTTGATTAAATCAGTTATCTGCCCCCACCTTGCGATCAAACCTGGATAGACTTTACTTCTAAATTGGCCAAGCGTAAAAAGATTGTTTTGGAAGAGAACAAAATAATCAAAATCATCCTTATCCGATAATTTACGATTCGCGATAATTTGAGTTTTAAGCTTGCGGATGATACTTACCTCTCCAACTACCACGACTTCATAAAAAATAGCCGTTCTTCCAGATGTGGAAGCACGTGAAACAAATTTTCGATTGATATCTTGTTCTTGATCGTAATAGCGGAAGGAGTGAATTTTATTTGCTGTATACACAGTAACCTTACCTTCTGTACGGAATAGTACGATTTCAGAAACTTGAAAAGCCAACTCCCCTTGACGCAACTGACCATCATCCAAAACGACAACTCCAGCATTCCATTTCAAAAGCTCGGAGGCATAAGAAGTCGTACAAAACCCAATCGCAGCAATGAAAAGTAAGAATCTCACCTCATGTTAATTTTTATTAACATGAAATTAACAATTAAATAATATTAAACAAATGATGTACGACTTGCCTGGAAAGTTTTACGACCAAAACCACATTTCGGGTCAATCATGCTCCAGTAGCTATTAAAATGAATACGCTCACCAATTATTTTATTCCAAGAATTTCCAACATCTCAGGTATTTGTTCAATCAGATGAGTGTGCTCTTCTTTTTCTAACTCTTCTTTGGTAAAAGCCCCGGTAGT
>JANOJH010000703.1:0-4135 GCA_031408135.1 Bdellovibrio sp.
GATCTGGCGCTGCAGGCCGTGAGCGAAGGCAAAATTGATATCGCTTCTGCCGGCTTGGCACATGAAGACTGGTTCAAAATGATGGATGAGAAAAAGCTCGCGGTAAAGGATAAAGATCAGCTTAAGTTCCGCGTGATAGGAAAAGATCTGGTTAAAGTGATTACAAATTCAGGTATTAAACTTGATGCGCTCAGCAACGCGCAGTTAAAAGATCTTTTCAACGGTAAAACCAAGAACTGGAAGGAAATCGGCGGTCCCGACCAAAAAGTTCAGGTGGTGTTCGGCGAGAAAATTCCGGGGACTCATAAGTTCTTTGCTAAAAAAGTAATGAATGAAGAAGAGTATGCGAAAGAAAAAGTAGTTTCTGGAACGGCTCCGGAAGTGATTGAAAAAGTTAAGGCCACACCGGGTGCAATTGGACTTGCGCCGATGGGCTTGGATCTTACCGGCACGAACACACCTAAAATTGAAACTTTGGGGCGTCCGATTTCGGTTGCAACCAAGGGCGTACCTTCGAAAGAAATTCTCGAATTGTTTGGTTTCATTGAAAAAGAAGGCCAGCAATACCTCCCGAAATAGTTCCTATTGACCATTTTCTGGACTCATTACAGACTATCTGAATGAGTTCAGACGAAAATTCGCAGCTGCAGAAAAAAATAGGGCTTCTTGAAAAGGAGCTGGCTAAAAAAGATTCTGAAATCATGATTTATCGTCAGGAGTTGAGTCGATTCTCGCAAAAACTCGACTTTCTGATGTCGCAAATTTCCGGCGATATTAAAATACTTTCTCAATTGCAGAAGTCTCTGATCCCAACTGAAATCCCGAGCTTTCCCGGATTCGAAATCAGCCGTAAGTTTATATTCGGGTCGAAATCGGGCGGCGACTATTTTGATATTTTTGAGCATGAAGACAAAATGAAATTCGGAATTCTCGTGGCTTCGTCTTCGGGCTACGCTATGTCAGCACTTTTTCTGTCGCTTATTTTAAAGGTTTCGCATGTTCTTGAAGCGAAAAAAGGCAACTCGCCCGACAAAATTCTTCAGCAGATTGCCGACGAAATCAAAAAAGTGGCCGCACCTCAGGACACGACCAGTGCGTTCTACGGCGTCATTGACCGCCGCAGCTTTACCTTGCAGTTTTGCAGCGCAGGTAACATGGACGGCTACTATATGGTGCCGCAAAAACCCATTCAGGTTCTAAAATCCACAAACAGCGCATTTGGGCAGCAGTTTGCCGAAAAACTGACCATGGCCGCGCTTGATCTTGATCCAAAATCTAGAATATGTCTGGTTTCGGAAGGCTTATCTGAAGTGCTAGGGGTTGATGGAGTCGTCAAGATCATGGGTGAAAATGCCAAGGGAAGTGTTCACGAGCTACGCAACGAGCTGCTCTTTCAGGCGCAGCGAAAGTCAGGTTTGGAAGAACCATTAAAAGACCAGACCGTCATCGTTGTGGAAGTCAAAGATCGGGTGATTAAGCTGGCCAAATAAGTAAGCTTTTGGTAGTTCTCTAGAAATTATAATTCAAATATTTAAAGGAATTCGAAATGGCAGAAGTTAATATCTACGAGGGTGCGTTGGATAAGGGTCTTGAGGGCGTTGTTGCCTGCACAACCGGGATTTCTTTCATCGTCGGTAATACTTTGATTTACCGTGGTTATACCATTGAAGATCTGGCGCAGAACTCAACATTCGAAGAAGTTATTTTTCTGCTCTGGAATGACAGACTGCCTAATAAAACCGAACTTGCGGCATTTAAAAACGAAATCAATCAGAACATGACATTAGAACCTGGCTTTTTACAGGTTCTGAAAACTCTGCCAACCAATGTGCATCCGATGGCGTGGTTGCGAACGGCAGTTTCACTTTCTGCGCATTGGGACACCGATGCAAACGATAACAGCTTCGAGGCTAATAAGCGCAAAGCCATCAGGTTAACCGCAAAAATGGGCGCTTTAGTAACTGCTTTTGATGCCATCCGAAATCAACGCGAAGTTCTGACTCCAAAGGCCGGCCAGTCTTTGGCTTATAATTTTTTATACATGCTTAAGGGCTCAGAACCTGAAACTGAACTGGTAAAATTATTTGATACCTGTTTAATTCTTCATGCTGATCACGAATTGAATTGTTCAGCTTTTGCAACACGGGTTACGGCTTCGTCTTTATCTGATATTCACTCGGCGATAGTTTCGGCGATTGGCGCGCTTAAGGGGCCACTTCATGGCGGTGCCAACGAGCAGGTTATGGTGATGTTGGCTAAAATCGGCACCGTCGAAAAAGCGCAGCAATTTGTTAAAGATGCACTCGATGCCAAAGAGAAGGTGATGGGCATCGGTCATCGCGTCTACAAAGACGGCGATCCGCGCGCGGCAATTTTAAGAAAATTTTCTGAGCAGCTGACAAAAAAAATCGGCAAGCCCGAACTTTATCAGATGTCGGTGCTGATTGATGAAACCATGAATAGGCAAAAAGGTCTGATGCCGAATGTGGATTTTTATTCGGCAACCGTGTATCACGGAATGGGAATTCCTACCGATATCTTCACGCCCATTTTTGCAGTTTCGCGGGTTGCTGGTTGGATTGCACATGCTAACGAGCAGTTTGAGAAGAACCGCATTTATCGTCCGCGCGGTAAATGGCAGGGTAAAGAAGGCTTAACCTGGAAACCCCAGGAAAACACTTGAGCAAAGATAAGTTTCTGCTGAGGCCTATTGCGTTTCTGGTTCTGATCTGCGGGCTGTTGATCGGCTGCGAATCTCTGACAAAAAGTTTTCTGAAAGATCCCGAAGTTACCGTTGTGGGAGTAGATGTGACCGACATTACCATGTCGGAGATTTCACTTTCAGTTAATATGAACGTTAAAAATCCGAATTCAATTCCGCTTCGGCTAGACCGCGTAACTTACCAATTTAATATATCAGGCGACACCGTCACCGAAGGCACAATGACCGACGGCCTGCAGGTGCCGGCCGGCGGCGAAAATAACCTGCGGTTGCCGCTGAAATTTAAATTCAGCACCATTTCTGGAATTTTGCAGGGGCTGATGCAGAGTTCTTTTACCAAGGAATACGAACTTAAGGGATCTGCGCAGCTCGGAATATTTTCGATACCATTTTCCAAACGGGGCGAAGTTCAACTTAAGAAATAAAAGCAAAGGGGCGGGCTCATGGCTTCAATTTTCACAAAGATTATAAACGGCGAATTACCCAGTTACAAAATTCATGAAGACGAAAAAACAATTTCGATTCTGACGATCGACCCGATCAGCCTGGGGCACACGTTGGTTATACCGAAGCTTGAAGTCAACCACTGGTTTGATGTAGCACCGGATATTTATACTCAAGTGGCGCTTAACTCGCAGATGATTGCCAAAGCAATCAAGCAGGCAACCGGCTGCCCGCGGGTAGGCACCATTGTGGCGGGTTTTGAAGTTCCGCATTATCACCTGCATTTGATTCCGGCCTGGAGCATTCCGGATTTAGATTTTAAGCGTGCTTCGCGAAAGTCTGAGCAGGAAATGCAGGAAATCCAGAAAAAAATATTAAGTTATTTATAATCAAACTCCAGATCAGATTAAGACAATCTGCAAAATCCTTGAAATGTCGGATGATAAAATCTCGTTATAGATCAGATAATAATTTTATTTTTGATGGACTTATTCAATGGGTGTATTCTAGTGGTAAGTCGTTCTAACGACTGGAGAGGAGGTGATGTTATGAATAGATGTGACATAACAATGGCGGAGGTGCCGGGCTCGTAGCCTAGCACTTAAGCTCGACGCAACTACGAGGCTGGAAACCTCCGCCGAAGCGTCATAAGATCTAATTTCAAGGGGCCGGCGACATTGAGTATGATTCGCCGGCTACCTCTAACCAAATCTCTTCTCATATGCTTTTCTTATCATATGCTTCTAATCTCAGATCTCTAGCCAAAGGTCCAAATTTTAACACCTTGTTACTCCAAAGGTTAACTAAAGGGTTAAAAAACTCGATGAGAAGAAATGATATCTATTTTCCAGCACGATTCGTATAAAACTTACTTTAACGCTTGGGTAACCTCTCAACCCAATCATGGGCATGGCGAGTATCGCGTCCACATTGCGCGACAAATCTATGTGCGCCATGTTGTTGGCAATG
>JANOJH010000724.1:0-11166 GCA_031408135.1 Bdellovibrio sp.
TTTCGGAGGTAAAGGGTTTAACAACGTATTCTGTAACCCCTTCTTTTATTGCTTCAAGGATTTGCGCCTGCTCGCCTTCAGCCGTGACAAACATAATAGGAATTTTTTTGAACGCCTCTTCACTCCGGCACTTTTTTAGAAGTTCAAGCCCAGACATGTTCGGCATGTTCCAATCGGCAATGACGTATTCAAAGGGCTCTTTTGAGGTTGAGTGTTCGATAAGCAATTTGTAGGCTTCTACTCCGTCAACTGCCTCTACCGCATTTTCGTAGCCCAAATCGGCAATAACTTTTTTGATAATTTTTCTCATCGTTGCGAAATCATCTACAATTAAAAATTTTGTTCTGGGTTTAAACATTTTGCCCTTTTCTTTTTCAGGCCGACTGGCGTGAGGACCCGTGCAATTTTTTATAAGAGCTCTCGAGTTTTTCCTTAAGTTTAGCAGCGCTGAATGGCTTAATCACATATTCAGTGACGCCGACCTTAAGGGCCTCTAAAATCTGGGTCTGTTCGCTTTCCGCCGTCACCATCATAAAAGGAATTTTTCGGAATGGTTCTTCAATCCGACATTTTTTTAATAGATCCAAGCCCGACATATTCGGCATATTCCAGTCGGCAATGATAAATTCGAAGGGCTCACTTGCCTTCACCGCTTCTGCCATTAATTGATGGGCCCTTTGTCCATCTACAGCTTCAACGACGTTATGGTAGCCCAGATCCGACAATACTTTTTTGATAATTTTTCGCATGTTAGAGAAGTCATCTACAACTAAAAATTTTGTTGTTTCCTTAAACATTTTTCACACCTTTTTAATTTCGAAATTTACTTGTTTTCTCAGTACCTATCTTAACTCGAGTCAGATCGATTTACCTGCCAAATTAAGTGCTTTTCCTTTTAAACTGTAAGAAAGTCCTGCCGGGCAGAAAGCTTTCGTTAATTTATGCCGCTTTTACTTTAGCAATTTTAACCTTTTTATATGAGCTTTCGAGCTTTTCCTTCAATTTAACCGGACTGAAAGGCTTCACAACGTATTCTGTTACGCCTACTCGAAGCGCTTCCAGAATATGCTTTTCATCGGCCTCTGCGGTTACCATCATAAATGGAAGTGTTTTAAAGCGGTCTTCATTGCGGCATTTTTTTAACAATTCTAGGCCCGACATATTCGGCATATTCCAGTCAGCAATAATGAATTCAAAGGGCTCGCCCGCTTTGGCGTGCAGCACCAGTAATTCATAGGCGGTTTGGCCATCAGCAGCCTCCACTGTATTTTCATATCCCATGTCGCCGATTACTTTTTTGATTATTTTTCGCATATTTGAAAAATCATCAACTATCAAAAATTTTGTCTTTGCTTTAAACATTTTTTTCACCCTGATTCAAAAATTTATTTAACCGACTTTCTTATCGGCAGTTTTTCAGATTTATAAAGTCTTGTTTAAAAACTGAATTTTGGTCTAGTTTTTTTAACCTTTTTCAAATAGTGCGTCAACTTGCCCACTGGACTTTTTCTCGACTCGGCAAAGACGTTATTCCTCCCGATCAGCTAACCACAATAGTACGCGAGTGCTGTCTTAATAGTGAGATTGCACGCACTTACGAATGAGGTTTTCTTGATCTATATTCGCTGTTTAACTCTCTTAGTATCCAGCTTAATTCTTGCCGCCTGTGGTGGGGTAAAAACATCTGAAACTGTTTTCCCAACTTCAGCAGCTTGCGGCCAAGGTGCAAGCGAAAATCGGTTTGTTGTCCGCTGGGAAAGTGGCGCCTATTCCGTAGAAACAGCTAATAGTTCAGACGAATTCAGAACCGGTTTTGTAAATAAGAATCTCTCATTAATCAAACATGTTGATAACGACTTTTTAATCCAACTAACTAATCAGGAGTCTCTTGCCGAGGTACTTGCCGGCGGCGGTGTCATTACTGAGTCACTGAACTGGGGAACTCAGCAAATTCGAGCGCGTAATTTATGGAGTGCCGGCATTAACGGTGAAAATGTTATTGTTGGTGTAATTGACGGTATGGTCGATACAAATCACGCTCAACTTTCAGACAATATTTTAATTAATGCGGGCGAAATTCCCAATAACGGAATCGACGACGACCACAACGGTTTTGTTGATGACTACAAAGGAATTCAAGTTAACTCAGGCAAGAATGACCCCCTTCAGAATCGCCATGGTACACACGTTACCGGAATAATTGTTGCCGATCAAACTCTTGGGCCGGTTGCCGGCGTGGCCCCGAAGGCAAAAGTATTGCCTGCTCAATTTATCGGTAATGACGGTGGCGGATCTATCGGCGACGCTATTGTTGCATTGAATTACGTTGCAGACCGTGGCGCAAAAATAATTAATATGAGCTGGGGTTTAGATGCCTGCATTAATATGCCAAATCTTCAGTCGACCCTTCAGGCTCTGAGCAACCGAGGCATTCTTCTTGTAACTGCCGCTGGAAATGGCGACGCCCGAGGGGTTGGCATCAATATGGATATTACGCCATCGTATCCGTCTGCGTACAACTTTCTTAATCAAATTAATGTAGCCGCATCCACAAGTTCAAATTTTTTAATCGGCTTTTCAAATTATGGTCGAAAAACTGTCCAAGTTGCAGCTCCGGGAGTCGGCATATATTCAACAGTTCCTGACAATCAAGTAGAAACAATGAGCGGAACCAGTATGGCCGCGCCCATGGTGTCGGGAGCGGCTGCGCTATTATGGAGCGCGCGACCGAGTGCAACGGCGGCGCAAATAAAAAAGGCGCTTGTACAATCCGTAGAAAAAAATCCTATGGCGGTCCTAGAAGTCTCCAGCGGCGGAGTAATAAATGTTGAGGCTGCCTTTACAGTACTTAAAACTCTTTTAGGTAACTAAGCTTCTCTGTATTGACGCATTCTCTCTATAAAAACCGACTAATTTCTTGTTGAAAATCCCCGGCATCGTTAGGATATTCTCTTTACGATAAAAGCTGAGGGGAAAATGAGAATTTACATAAATGATTTAAAAAATCACGTCGGTCAGACAATCGAACTAAAGGGATGGGCCTATCAAACCAGATCTTCCGGAAAAGTAAAATTTCTTGAACTGCGCGACGGCACCGGAATTATTTCATGCGTGTTTTTTCCGGCAGACTGCGGCCCCGAAATATTTGCTAACTTTGACCAAATTACTCAGGAGTGTTCGCTTCGAATTACAGGTTCGATTCGCCAGCATCCAAAGCAGCAAAATGTTTTTGAACTGGGTGTGAAAGAGTTTGAAATTCTGGGAAAGGCCGAAAATTATCCGATTACTCCTAAAGAACACGGCACCGATTTTCTTATGGAGAACCGTCATCTCTGGATTCGGTCGAAACGACAACATGCTATTTTGAAAATCAGACACGAAATAATTATGTCCATCCGGGATTTTTTTGATGGCCGCGGGTTTACTCTGACTGATGCTCCAATTTTTACTCCGGCTGCCTGCGAGGGCACTTCCGATTTATTCGAAACAAAATATTTCGATGAAAAAATGTATTTGTCGCAATCGGGCCAGCTCTATATGGAAGCAACGGCTCGTGCATTCGGGAAAGTATACTGCTTTGGCCCTACTTTCAGAGCGGAAAAATCAAAAACAAGAAGACATCTTATCGAATTCTGGATGGTTGAGCCGGAAGTCGCATTTAATGACATGTACGATAATATGGACTTAGCTGAACAGTTTGTTGAATACATCGTTCAGCGCGTTTTAAAAAATCGACCGGACGAACTAAAAACTCTCGAACGCGATATTTCAAAACTTGAGTTGATCAAGGGCGTGTTTCCCCGCTTGCATTACAAGGATGCCGCAGACATTATTAAAAAAGAAAATCCCGGATTTGTGATTGGTGATGATTTTGGAGCAACGGATGAAACAATTATTTCCTCGCAGTTTGAGAAGCCCGTGTTTGTTCATCATTACCCGCAGGCAATAAAGGCGTTCTATATGAAAGAAGATCCGAATGACAAGGGCTACGCCATGGGATGCGATTTGCTTGCAACCGAAGGTTATGGAGAAGTCATCGGCGGCGGACAGAGAGAAGAAAGTGTCGAAATTTTAGTTCAGCGGATTAAAGAACACGGATTGAATCAAAAAGACTTTGAGTGGTATCTCGATATCAGGCGCTACGGTAGCGTACCAAGTTCCGGTTTTGGACTTGGGCTTGAGCGGGCGGTGGCCTGGATTTGCGGATTGCCGCACGTTCGCGAAACCGGAGCTTTCCCAAGACTGTATGGTCGCGCCTACCCTTAAATTTTTAGGATTGAGGAATTCAAGATGACTGAAATGATGCAAAAAAAAATTGATGAGCTTGAAAAACGAAACGAAATGGCGCTTGCCGGGGGCGGTCCCGAAAAGTTGGCCAAGCAAAAATTAGGCGGGCGACTATCGGCCCGCGAACGAGTAGAAGTTCTATTGGACCCCGGTAGTTTTATTGAAATGGACAGATTCGTTACTCATCGTTGTACCAATTTCGGAATGGAGAAGAGCAAGCCTTTCGGAGATGGAATCATTACCGGGTATGGCCGCATCAACGGAAAACTCGTCTACGTTTCTTCACAGGATTTTACGGTTACGGGCGGATCGATGTCGCGCACGCAAGCTAATAAAATTTGTAAAATAATGGACCTGGCAATAAAGAATGGCGCACCCTTTGTTTCCATTAATGATTCCGGCGGCGCAAGAATTCAAGAGGGCATTGAGTCTCTTGGCGGATACGCAGATATTTTTTCACGAAATGTTTTGGGCTCGGGCGTAATTCCTCAGATTACTGCAATTATGGGCCCTTGCGCTGGCGGCGCGGTTTACTCGCCTTCAATCACCGATTTTGTTTTTATGGTTGAAAAGTCCAGTTACATGTTTGTTACCGGTCCTGAGGTGATTAAAGCCGTAACGCATGAAGAAGTTACTAAAGAAGAACTCGGCGGCGCTTTAACTCATTCTCAGAAATCCGGCGTGGCCCATTTTACTGCCAAGGACGACAAGCACTGTCTTTTGTTGATTCGTGAGCTGATGAGCTTTTTGCCGTCAAACAATCTGGATGATTCTGTTGCGCTTGCACCAAAAGATCGTCCTGATCGGCTGACCGAATCAATTAATTCGCTAATACCAGACAGCCCTAAAAAACCATACGATATGCTTCAGCTCATTTCTGAAGTTGTTGATGAAGGTTATTTTCTAGAAATTCATAAAAATTTTGCACAGAATATTATTGTCGGTTACGCCCGCCTTAATGGAAGACCCGTTGGAATTGTTGCAAATCAACCTCAGGTGCTTGCGGGCTGTTTGAATATCGAAGCTTCGCGTAAGGCCGCAAGATTTATCCGTTTTTGCGATGCTTTTAATATTCCGATTGTAACGTTCGTTGATGTTCCCGGTTTTCTCCCAGGCAAAGATCAGGAGTGGAACGGAATTATCACTCATGGCGCAAAATTACTTTATGCTTATGCAGAGGCCACCGTTCCAAAGGTAACTCTTATTACGCGCAAGGCATACGGCGGTGCTTACATCGTCATGGGTTCAAAACTCCTCCGCAGCGACATCAATCTGGCTTATCCGTCTGCCGAAATTGCCGTGATGGGGGCTGAGGGCGCCGTTAACATCATTCAGCGAGATGCAATTGCCAAGGCAAAAGATCCTTCGGCAGAGCGTTCAAAACTTACGGCTGAATACGAAGAAATGTTCAGTAATCCGTATGTCTCAGCAGAGCTGGGTTACACAGATGAAGTTATCGAGCCTTCACTTACCAGAAAGCGCTTGATCGATTCCCTTGAAATGCTGAAAAATAAACGTGACATTATCCCACCGAAAAAACATGGGAATATTCCACTATGATTACTCCTCCATTTAAAAAAATTCTGATCGCGAATCGCGGGGAAATTGCCATCCGGATTACCCGGGCCTGTCGTGAGCTGGGAATTGCCTCTGCTGCTGTATTTAGTGATGCGGATCGCGATAGCCTTCATGTCTTTTTGGCTGATGAGGCTTACCATATAGGACCTTCGCCATCGAAAGAAAGTTATCTGAACTATCAAAAGATTATTGAAGTTGCTCTTCAGGCGGGGGCCGATGCAATTCATCCGGGTTATGGATTCCTTTCTGAAAATGCGATTTTTGTACGTGCCTGTAAAAAGGCCGGCATCACTTTCATCGGCCCAACGCCTGAGAATATGGAAGCAATGGGCGATAAATTGTCGGCCAAGGCACTCATGAAAAAAGCTGGAGTACCTTTAGTTCCCGGTAGCGACGGCGGAATCGAAACTGTTGAAGAAGCCATGACTATTGCAAAGAAAATCGGGTTTCCGATTATTATCAAAGCTTCGGCCGGCGGTGGTGGCAAAGGTATGCGTGTTGTGCGTGCCGAAGACGAGCTTGAAAGTGCGTTTCGCGCCTGTCGCTCTGAAGGACAAAACTACTTTGCCAACCCCACTGTCTACATAGAAAAATTTATTAACGATCCGAAGCATATCGAAATTCAGGTCTTTGGCGATACCTTCGGAAATGTTGTTCATCTTTTCGAGAGAGAATGTTCAGTACAAAGACGACATCAAAAAATCATTGAGGAATCTCCGTCACCCAGCGTTCCAAATGATGTCCGGCTGAAAATGGGCATGACTGCTGTTAATGCGGCAAAATCTATTAATTACGTCGGTGCCGGAACGATTGAGTTTATTTTTGATAATCAAACCAAAGAATTTTTCTTTATGGAAATGAATACCCGGTTGCAAGTTGAGCATCCAATTACGGAATTGGTTACGGGAATTGATCTCGTCAAAGAACAGATCTGGGTTGCTAAAGGGAAGCCATTGAGTTTCAAGCAGGAAGAAATAAAACAAAAGGGCCATGCGATAGAGGCCCGAATCTGTGCCGAAGATCCGGTAACCTACAAGCCAAGCCCAGGAAAAATCCGAGCTTGCCGACATCCGCAGGGGCCGTTTCTGCGAATTGATTCTTATGCTTACCCGGGTTACGAGGTCCCGATTTATTACGACCCGATGATTGCAAAAGTAGTTACCTGGGGCGACACTCGCGAGGAAGCCATCGATCGAATGGAACGCGCATTGTCCGAGTTTGTATTAACCGGTATTAAGTCAAATATTGTGCTTCACAAGTCAATTTTAAAGCACCCGAAGTTTTTAGATGGTACGTATACGACGCAGTTTATTGAAAAGAATTTTGAGGTCTTAGAACCCGAGATTTTTAAAGATATCGACGATCCGGTTTTTTTGATTTCAGCCGCCATTACTGCGTTTCAGGATCGTCAGTCTAAGGATATCCGACGATTGAATGTGGCTTCCAACTGGCGCCGGATCGGCAGAAAAATTCAACTTCGCACTTAATTAATAACGGTAAGATTGAAAAAGGATATTTATGTATTTCGAGGCAGAACTTAGAGGAAAAAAATACAAAGTCGATGTAACCGAGGGCCGCCACAATTGGAAGGTTTCGTTACAGCAAGAGAATCAGGAGTGGACTCACTACGACATCTCTAAAAATGATTTCCGAACAGCTGAGGAATATATTAGTTTCTTATTTGAAGGAAAATCCTATTTGGTTGATGTTCTCGGGCAAGACACAGAGTATACCGTTTTTACCAGAAATTCTTTCCGTACCATTAAGATATTTAACGACGAAATGCTCTTGCATGAGTCTTTAAAAAAAGGCGGCGGACTCGGAGAGGCTGCCGAACTGAAATCCGGCATGCCGGGAAAAATCATCGAAATCTTTGTTAAGGTCGGCGACGAAGTCAAAGCCGGAAAATCATTATTAATTATGGAAGCTATGAAAATGGAAAATGAGATGCGCGCAGCTCAGGATGTAAAAATTAAAGAGGTCTGTGTCAAACAGGGCGACTCTGTTGAGTCTGGTGCATTACTTATAAAATTTGAAGATAAGAAATAAAAATCAGGCTTGCTCTGCTGCTTTTTGTTTTTCTAAAAATCCGACAATAATAATTGCGAGTTCATACAATATCCACATTGGAACAAGTAACAAAATCATACTTAAGGCGTCTGGGGGCGCGGCAATAGCCGAAACCACTGAAATACCCACCACAGCATACCGTCGATTTTCTCTGAGAAATCTTTGACTGACAACGCCTATTAGTCCCAGAAATGAAATGATCACGGGCATCTGAAAACAAAGCCCGAAAACAACCGCTGTCTGAGTTACAAAACCCAGGTAATGATCAATTGTTATCATCGGCTTGTCGATATCACCGCCGAAAGACATCAGAAACTTAAATGCCATCGGCAAGACAACGAAATAACTGAAAAGCAGGCCCATTAAGAATTGAAGAGTCCCGAAAAAAATAAACCCCGCTGCTACTTTTTTTTCTTTTCTATAAAGTGCCGGTGCAATAAAACTCCAGAGCTGGTAAAGCCAGAATGGCGACGACAGTAGCAGCCCCGCAACGAAGGCAAGTTTTATATGCGCCATAAACTTATCCATCGGAGCCGTAAAGACCAAGCCTCCGCCGATTAGATACTGTTGAATGGGTTGTCTGACGAAGTTAAATATTTGATCGCTAAAGCCCCAGCACGCGATCATGCCGGCAAAAATTCCGTAAGCTGCGCGAGTAACTCTGAAACGAAGTTCACCTATATGCTGCACCAAAGACATATCATTATCCTGATTTGGGGTCGTTTCTGCTTTGGTTTGCGGTTGTTCGGTCATAAGGGTCGTTCATCCGAATCTGAAGGGTCCGTCGGCGGTTTAGTGGGTGGCGCGGGATTATGTTTTGCTAAATCTTCAGGTTTGAGCACGGCATCTTTTTTAATATCATCCCAGATTCCAGAGGTGTTCCGTTTTAAATCATTAATAAAGCGGGCAAGCTGGCGGGCCGCATCGGGTAACTTATCCGGTGGAATAACGATTAAGGCAATAATTGCCAGGAGAATCATGTGAGAAAAGCTCATGTATACAAAATTAGCTTATGCTTTTGATAGTTTCAATTGTTCTTTTGGCAAAGTAACAACGCCGAGCTCGTTTAGCTTTTCACGGGCCAGCTCTGATCCTGTGCGCAAATAGCGGTCATACAGTCGCAGCACATTTTGGTCAGACTGAATACTTGATTTTTCGCTTATATAATTCAGCACTTCTACAAAATCCATAAATCGTCTCGAAAATGTTTTATAAACATGTGCTAACGAATTTTCTTTCGTCCATGAATGCAAATTCAAATAAGCTGCCGAGCCGATTTCTGCATAATAATCAATATCTACAGTTTTCTTTTGCAAGGAGTCACCGAAAAACCCGGTTAGATAAAGGGCTCTGTCAGCGACTGTTCTCATCAGTTCTTTTCTTTTTAACCCTTCTGCATTCATGGCCAATAGGTACATTTCGGCAAAGGTCTCTGGTGGTTTTTCCTGACTCTCGTCCAGTGGTGGCTGATGAAAGTTTTTTGAATTTAGGTAATGGCGGAGGAGCTGAACAAGATAGACTTCAACTGCGGGCTGGGCCGTTATTTGCCTGTTTTTACACGCCTCTTTTACAACTTCAGAAAAGTGTTCTTCTGGCGTCAGAAACACAAATGATTTCATTTTGAGACACCTCTTTAGGTAGTTACTATTTTATCGGTATATTCCCCCAGATGCTTAAAGTTTATATAGACTAAGGTGCATTTTTCGACCAATGTCGGGCCCACAGACTGTACTTTTGAACTGATTTGGCCGAATAGCAGTTATGGCTTTCGATTTCGGACCCTTAAAAACTCTCATTGAATCAGAAGACATTTCTGAAATAATGATCAATTCCTGGAACAAGATCTTCGTCGAACACAGAGGTATTCTGGTTGAAACTGCCGCTAAATTCGTGGATCAACGGCAATTCGAAGAGCTCATTTACGCGATTCTTTCCGGCGATAGCAAAGACATCAATGGCAAGTACTGTTTTGACGGTATGATCCAGCCTCTAGGGTATCGTTACAACATCACACTTCCCCCGATGTCACCAAAGGGTCCAAGCCTCACTATCCGGAAATTTCTTTCTAAAAATCTGACACTGGAAAACCTTGTGGCTGGGGACTTCGTTTCTGATCAGGCTTCAAAGTTCCTTCGCGCAGCCGTTATTTCGCGGCTTAATCTGGTAATTTCGGGTGGCACCGGAAGCGGAAAAACCTCTTTTCTTAATACTCTTGGTTCGATAATCTCCCACGAAGAACGCGTTGTTAGCATTGAAGATGTTGCTGAATTGCGGATGAATCATCCCAATTGGATTTCTTTGCAGGCCGTACAAACCGACAAAAAACAAATCAGTTCTCGGGATTGTCTGGTCAATGCGCTGCGGATGCGGCCCGACCGAATTATCGTGGGTGAATGTCGAAAAGATGAGACTTTCGAAATGCTACAGGCAATGAACACAGGTCACGATGGCTCAATGACAACTATCCATGGAAACTCTCCGAATGATTGCCTGAGCCGAATAGAGTCCTTGATGCAGTTTTCAGGAGTTGAGCTGCCGCTGAAGCAATTGCGCTATCAGATGTCTAAGGCAATTGATCTTGTAATACAGATTCGTAGACTTGCGAACGGAAAAAGAGAAATTTCTGAAGTTATCGAACTAACCGGAATGGACCATGAGGTTATTTCGCGCTCGGTAATTTTTGAACGCGAAAAAACCGGAGCTCTGGTGTCAACCGGTTACGTCCCGCGGGTTCTCGGCAAGATTAATCAAAATCAACCGCTGCTTGCAAATTCTTTTTTTTCAAAAACGAATATTCAAAAACGAATCGCCTGACTATTTTATCTCTGATATTGGAACATTAAAATCAAGACTGAGCCGCTCTTTGATTCTTCTGGAATCTTAGAAGCGGGTGGCCACCAAACCAAAAAGAAGTTCAATTCAAAAGCGCCTGAGTTTAAAAAACCGCGGTGAAATCAAGAAAACCAGATCCGAAAAAATAAAATGGTGAGCGGATAGAAACAATTTACCGAGATGAACTCCGTGCTCCGCCCCTTCGAAAAACTATTCTTGACGGGCCTTTAAGCGGTGATAAAGTAATTTTCGGTGTTGCGGCGTTTGCGGAGTGATAAGTTTTTATTGCTTGGAACTTCTGGTTAAATAAGAGGAAAAAATGATTATAAAAGGTGAATTCGAAGTAAAGTTAAATTCCCTTGAGACCTATACAAAGGGATCTAGAGAAATAAAACTTGG
>JANOJH010000745.1:0-3717 GCA_031408135.1 Bdellovibrio sp.
TGTCCTTTACAAAAGCTTCTTCAAAGTTGAGTGTAGGCATGAGTACAGTATCGTGAATGACGGGAAGCTCCACTACATTCAATAAAATAATTTCACCATTGCTTTGATTGGCGATTTCAACAGCAAATTTGAAAGCCTGAACTGCGGGGTCAGAAAAATCGCATGGGACAAGGATTTTTTTCATTTATCAATTTTTGATTCAAAATTATACTACAACACAAGGCTCTGGTATGATCATCATCAAAGTAAAAGATGATTTTAATCACTTTTAAGGGGATAAATTGGAAAGCTGGCACATCCCTGCATTGTGGGATGTGAAATGGAAGTCTACCCCCATTTTGATTAAAAGACCATTGATCTAGTAAAATACCTTCTGCCTCACAAATACTTTTATATTTCTTTAACAAAGTATCAACTAATCCGTATATTAGTTTTACAATCAATATACAAATGAGTAAAGAATATTTAGGCGAATTTGAGGAACTGGTGCTTACTATGGTGGGGATACTGCGGGAAGAGGCTTACGGCAACGCCATTGTTAATGAAATTAAAGAACGTATTGGAAGGAAATCCAATCTGAGTGCAGTGCATATAACCCTCTACCGCTTAGAAGACAAGGGTTTTGTGAAGTCGAGTATGGGCGGTGCTACCAATATAAGAGGTGGCAGAAGGAAAAGAATTTTTACAATAACAAATGCCGGCCTTGCCATGCTTCGCGCCATGAAAGAGCAACAGACGCAATTGTGGAAACTGATACCTCAGTTGAAAATTGTTGGTTGATATTGGAAGTTATATGTTGGATTCTGCTAACAGTAGATGTAACAGAGAACGGCACAAAAACTAAATTATGAAGAGAGAAGGCTCATCCCAATCTGTACAATTTGCACTTCGCTTACTCTCTTTGTTTTGTCCGTCTTCATTATATGAAAGCATTGAAGGAGATTTACTGGAGCAGTTTGAAGAGAACCTAAAAGAAGCAGGGGAGAAAAAAGCACAGAGAAAGCTTATGTGGAATGTTGTTAAGTTTTTTAGGCCAGGAATAGTGTTAAGGAATAAATTTTCAAATGAAATAATGGCTACAACTATGTTTAAAAGCAATCTCAAAATTTCTTATCGTCAGCTTATTAAAAATAAAACTTTCACAATTGTTAATATTCTTGGCTTGGCGATTGGCATGGCCTCTGCGCTATTGATTTATGAATACACCCATTATGAAAAAAGCTTTGATAGTTTTCACAGCAATTTTGAAAATACCTATAGGGTAACAACTGTTTGGAATAAGGATGCTACCCCTGAGGATAAAAGGGCAACTACAGTGCCATGGTCGGGGCCGGGTGCAAAGGACGCATTTCCGGAGATACAAGACTATACACGCTTCGCTCCTTTCAATACATTTACAGGTGAGACGTGGGTAAGTTATCAGAATAAAAATTTTGCTGAAGAAAAAATATTTTTTGCCGACCCGGGATTTCTAAATATATTCTCTTTTTCATGGATAGATGGTGATAAGAAGACAGCGTTATCAGATCGATTCAATATTGTGCTTACGGAAACCACTGCAAACCGTTACTTCAAAAACGAAAACCCGTTAGGAAAAGAAATCACGATTTATACCCATGGAAATTTTCCAAAAAGTGATTTTAAAGTAACAGGTGTTATCCAAGATCCACCCCCCAACTCCCATCTTCAATTCGATTTCCTTATTTCTTATAGTTCCATCTGGCCTGAATTGAATAGCGGTAGCACATACTGGCATTGGGATTACACGTATTGCTATCTATTATTAGATCATAAAGCCGATGCTATATTACTTCAGCAAAAAATATCTAAACTGAGAGTTAAACAATTTGGTGACAAAATGGGCGATTGGAACGATGTAATTGATTTTGAGCTGCAACCATTAAAGGACATTCATCTTTTCTCCTCGCTAAAAGGAGAGCTGTTAATTAATGGAGATGGCTTGGCAGTATATTTTTTGATTATTATTGGTATGTGCATCCTGTTAAGTGCTTATGTTAACTATGTTAACCTCGCAACAGTGAAAGCCATGGAACGTGGAACAGAAATAGGTATCCGCAAAATTGTAGGCTCTACAAAATGGCAACTTACATCACAACTTTTAGTAGAATCTGGTTTACTAAATTTAAGCGCTGCTCTTTTTGCTGTCCTAATTTTCTTTGCGTGTCAACCTTTGCTGATTTATCTCACCGAAGTTAAGTCATTCAACGTGTTTACATCCTTATTCACAACGAAAACATTATTGTGGATGGGTGTAATACTAGCTACAGGAATTTTTCTTTCGTCCCTCTATCCGGTTGTTATGCTTTCCTCCTTTAAGCCATCGGAAGTACTGAAGAGTAGTAAGGTGAGTGTGAAGCCTGGACGGATTGATCTACGAAAATGCCTGATCATTGTACAATTTATTTTTTGCATTGGATTCACAGTAGGCACCTACGCACTTTACCAGCAACTTCAGTACATGAAGACTCTCGATGTTGGTATTGATATAAACCAAGTGGTCGTAGTGAAAGGCTTCGGAGCCCAACCTTACTCATCTTATGAAAATTTCAAATCCAAGCTTGAGGCATTTCCATTCATTAAAGCAGTAGGGACATCCTCATCGGCACCAAGCGATGAGATTACAAACCTGAGTTTGCGAGCTCGGGTCTCTTCGTGGGGGGATACATCAATGCTTAATAAAGAACTAAAAGTGATGACAGTTGATGGGGATTTCTTTAAAACATTGAATGTAAAATTCTTGAGTGGAAGAAATTTTGATCTTTCAATTCCTTCAGACAAAGATGCTGTCATTCTAAACGAGGCAGCAGCAAGCTTACTTGGTTATCAAAATCCAGGTCTCGCAGCGAATGAAAATTTGACTTGGCCCATGAACCCTTGGCTTATGTGTCCAATATTACCAATGAATGGCAGTGGAATAAACGTTACTATTTCATTCGGCTTGCAGATCACTCGACAAAGGCAGATTTGCAGAGTATTATGAATAATGTGGAGAAGTCGTGGAGGAACAGCGTTAAAGATGAGCCGTTCAATTATTTCTTTTTAGATCAATATTTCAATAGGCAATATAAGTCAGACCATACTTTCAATTTAATATTTATCTTCTTTTCTATCGTAGCGATAGTTATTGCCTGTCTTGGTTTGTTTGGATTAGTGGCCTATACAACCCTTCAACGAACGAAAGAGATAGGTGTTAGAAAAGTTCTAGGTGCTTCTGTTCAGAATATTCTAGCCTTGTTGTCCAAGGACTTTGTTAGACTTATGGTATTTGCCGCCATTCTATCCGTTCCGTTAATTATATGGGGCCTTCAGCAATGGTTGAATAAGTATGCTTTTAGGATTGAGTTAACCCTGTTGTTATTTGCCATTCCTATATCATTGATTTTTTTGATTGCGTTGCTCACGGTTATACTTAAATCTCTAAAAGTTGCTTCTAGAAATCCGGTTGAGAGCTTAAGATATGAATAGTAAAAAGCCTGTTTCAGATTATCCAATTCTATAATTCCATCATAATTATGATCGAGCTCAATATTTTTCTATTCCGATTCCGCTAGCGGCACGGTGCCATTTAAGTCCATCTTCAACCTGGTTATCAATCGGTGAAATTATTTGATGGAATTTGAATCTTTTCTACCCTCCGAACACACCAAACATATTGAGAATGACCAGCCCAATAATGATGGGGCAAACAAAGCGGAT
>JANOJH010000763.1:0-1805 GCA_031408135.1 Bdellovibrio sp.
AAAGCCATTCCTTCGTCATTTTGGCTTTAGCTCCTAAACCGCGCTACGTTTCATACACAAACGTTGGGTGCAATTCCCTCCATTCCGAGACGAAATCAATTTCGAAAGCTAACGGGCGCACCGTACCTTGAGACTGCTCTACGAAAGGCCGTTCCCGCATTGGCGTGTAATAACCCGAGCGCAATTCTGGTTGAAATGTAAAAGCCTTTAGTCTTTTGCGGACTAAAGGCTTTGTGACAATTTAAGTGGTGGTCCCGATTAGTCGGGAACCCCGTTCAGAATAATTACTATACGAAGATACATTTCCGTAGGGCATTTTTTCAAACACTTAAACCCTTTAATTATGAAAAAGGAAAAAATGGCTCTCGATGTAGTAAACCCACAAGCAGCAGGCATTGATGTGGGAAGTCGTTCTCATTACGTGGCTATTGGCCAGCGGGATGAAGACGTCAAAGAATTTGGTGTGTACAATGAAGACCTGATCGCCCTTTCACAATGGCTCCTGGACAATGAGGTGAAGACAGTAGCTATGGAGAGCACGGGCACGTACTGGCAAAGTCTGTTCACCACGCTGCAAAGTGCTGGACTTGAGGTAATCCTATGCAATGGAAAATTCACCAAGAACATTAAAGGAAAAAAGACAGATGTAAAGGATTGTCAATGGATTCAAAAACTCCATACCCTTGGACTTTTATCTGGAAGCTTTCTTCCCGATGAAGCCACCGAGCAACTGCGCACATATTGCAGGCACAGGGCTAATCTACTCGAACAAGCTGCAGATACTTCACGCAAAATGCAGAAGTATTTACGGTTGCTCAATCTGCGATTGGATGTTGTGGTCAAAGATGTGGCCGGGCTCACCGGAATGACCATTATCGATGCGGTCTGCAAAGGTGAAATGAATCCTGAAAAATTAGCTTCCTTCCGTCATGGGAATTGCAAAAAATCGGAACAGGAAATTGCCAAAGCCTTGCAAAGCAACGGACGGAAAGACTTATTGTTTGCATTGACCCACGAGTATGAGTTGTATCAAATCTTTCAAGGCAAAATCAGCGAGTGTGACAAGCAGATACAAAGACTCCTTAATGAGCAGATCAATAATGATGATAACAAGAGGCAACACCATATAGACAGCAAAGTCCATAAGCGACTCAACAAGAACAATCCCGACATCAATATGAACCTACTTTCTTACCAATACTTTGAGGGTGTAGACCTATTGGCCATTGAAGGCGTAAGCCATTCCACTGTGCTCACGCTGATGAGTGAAGTGGGACACGGAATCAATAAATTTGAATCCGCTAAGCAATTTGCAAGTTGGTTGAGGTTGGCACCAAACAATAAAATCAGTGGTGGAAGGATACTGAGCAATAAAATACCCAAAGGAAGCAACCGCTTAAAGATAGCACTGCGACAAGCTGCTAATGCCGTGGGCAATCTTAAAGACACGGCACTATCCAATTTCTTTAAGCGAATTGCTTTTCGAAAGGGTAGAATGTCAGCTATTTCTGCAACTGCCAGAAAATTGGCAGTCATCATCTGGAACATGATCACCAAAAAAATCCCCTACAAAACAGACTCTCAATACGAGTTCCTGGACCAAAAAAGAAAAAGGAAGGTAATGGAAATGAAAAAGCTAATTCATAAGTTTGACATTACTCCTGACGACCTGGGTTTACAACTGAATATCAACAACTTGTGAAACGTTAGTCAGAATGCGGTATATCCAGGTGAACAATTGCGAGTCTTCACGAAATGTTTCTATGGACTTGTGTATTTTGATGAAAACCTCCTGGGTGATATCA
>JANOJH010000772.1:0-3295 GCA_031408135.1 Bdellovibrio sp.
GTACCAGGATTTTCATCGCCAAGCTGTTCTTCCATTTTTGAGTAATCAAGCGATCGGCCATCAACTCTTGGAGGTGTTCCCGTCTTCATCCTTCCGGATTCAAAACCTAATTCAATTAAGTGTTCTGTTATACCTGTAGCGGATTTTTCGGCTGCTCTCCCGCCTCCAAAATTCTTTTCCCCTATATGAATTTTGCCATTAAGAAATGTGCCATTCGTTAAAATAACGGATTTCCCTAAAATTTCGATACCCAGGGCAGTACGAACACCAACTGCCTTTTTTCCTTTTATAATGAGGCCAGTAACCATTTCTTGCCAGAAATCAACATTTGGCGTTTTTTCCAAGGCCAATCTCCATTCTTCTGAGAATCTTACCCTATCATTTTGTGTCCGTGGACTCCACATGGCTGGCCCTTTGGAGCGATTGAGCATTCTAAACTGAATCATGGATTTATCTGAAATAATTCCAGAATAGCCACCCAAAGCATCAATCTCTCGCACAATTTGCCCTTTTGCTACTCCACCCATTGCTGGGTTGCACGACATTTGGGCAATGGTACCCATATTCATTGTTACCAATAAAACCCGGGAACCCATGTTTGCCGCAGCGGCAGCCGCCTCACAGCCGGCATGCCCGGCACCAACCACAATTACATCATACTCAGGAAACATAGATTTTGATTGTTTCACGTGGAACAACAATTCTAATTAACAGGAATTGTTTCACGTGGAACTACTTCCACAAAGATAGGCAAGCTTCCTCTTTTTTGCGCATAACAGATTTTTCCGATGGGCTTTTGTCTTTGAAACCAAGGATGTGGAGCACTCCATGAATCATTACCCGATGGAGCTCTTCTTCAAAGTCTCTTTCAAATTTAATGGCGTTATCTTTAATGCGGTCTACACTAATGTAAATCTCACCGTCTACGACATCTCCCTCAGAGTAGTCGAAAGTAATAATATCTGTAAATGTTTTATGGTTTAAATAACCTTGATTAAGGGTAAGCAAATAGGAATCCGAGCAGAAGATGTAAACAAGGGAAGTAAGATTTCGCCCTTCAGACTCGATAACGCCCTTAACCCAGCTTTTTAGGTTGTTCTGTTTTTTTGGCTTGAATTTGATCCCTTCCGATAGGAAATAAATAGATGACATCAGGAGTTGATGTAAAAACACAGTTCTACTACCCTTCCTCCTTCTTGAAAATCTACCTCATCAGACAGATGTTTCATTAGAAATATCCCTCTACCACCTGGTTTTTCAATATTTTCCGGGGCGGTTGGGTCCGGTAGGATGCTAAAGTCAAAACCTCGGCCTTCATCTTCAACCTTAAATTTTATTAGGTTTTCCTCAAGACTGAGGGACAAGGAAACATTTTTTGTAGAGTCATTCTTATTGCCATGTCTGATTGCATTATTGACAGCCTCCGTCACTGCAATCATAATGTTTCCATAGATATCCTCATTGAGATGGAATTTTTCTCTGCTATTGTCAATGAAGCTTTCAATCATCCTTATGTTTTCTGAAAGAGATGGAATTTCGATACGGATGTTATTCATGGGCTATAAATCAACTATTTTTCAATCTTCAGTTCCTACACGCTTAAAATATTCATTAACCTCTTTCTTATAATACGGATATAGTTTTGGAGGTACGGTTTTCAGCAATTCTAGTTCTTTTTCCTTTAATCTTAAATACTCTTCAAAAACCCTTGGTATTTCCTTGTTATAATCTTTAGCTGTTTCCCCTTTCCTTTCTTGATCCTGATTTTGTTCACGCATAGATTTCTCAGTTTCCAGCAAGCGAGTAAGGATTTCCTTTTGTCTTCGTATGGTTTGTTCAGTAATCTGCTTGTTAACCAAATCCATCTCGGTTTGTTCCATTTTGCCAGGCAAATCACCCCCTGGCATTTTGCCACCATCTCTTTTTAGCTTTTCCTGCATTTCCTGAAGGGCTCTTCTTATGCGCTCCTGTTCAGCCGCCATCTCAGCCACTTCCTCTGACAACTGTCTTCCTTCTTTACCGCCTTTTTTTAAATCTTCTATTTTTTGATTGAGTTGTTGCTGCATTTCACCAAGGCTTTGTTGTTTCCCTTTCTTCTTTCCCTTTTTCATGGAAGGCTTTGCATTGGCCATCATGTCCATCATCATATCAAAATGATCATTTAGCAAAAGCGCCAGGTTGTTCATACTTGTCATGGACAATTGCATCTCCGATCCTGCATTTCCCTTTCTTCTTTCTTTCGTGTGTTCAACAGCTTTGTCCATATGGTCATTCAGTTCGCCTATCTCTTTTGTTACGACTGAACTTAGGAACGGATCTCTTTTTGAAAGAGATAAAAGGCTGTCTTCCAATACTTTAGCATCATCCTTGAGTTTAAGCTGAGTCTGAGAGAGTGAAATGTATTTTGGATCCGTCTGTTGAATTTGATTGAATCCCTTCATCAAACCCTCTTCATCAAACGAAAGCTTTATTATTCCATGAATGATCTGGCGCATGGATTCCAGGTTTTGCTCGTCTATCTCCATTTCCATTGAACTTTGCATACCCTCCATCTGCTGCTGCATTTTTTTCATCTGATCAATGGATTTCTTCTGAGATTCGGTGGCTTTTTTTGCTTTGTTCTGCTTGAGTGATTCCTTGCTGTTTTCCTGGGTTTCTTTTAGTTGATCTAAATCTTCCTTTGAGGGTGAATCAGTCTCTTTGTCCAACTCCTCGCCCATTTTCTCAAGCTCTTCTAATGATTTCTCAAATTTCTCTAACTCCTTGTTTAGCTCCTCCTGTTCAGTCGCAAGTTTTTCATTTTCAGAAACCTCATTTTGACTTTCTTTATTTTGCTGTGATTGGTTGTTTTTATCTTCTTTGTCACCCTCTTTTTGCTCTGATTTTTTCTCTCCGGCTAGTTCTTGGGTTTTATCCAACAAGCTCTCTTGCTTATCAGCCTGTTCCTTAATCTCCCCTATCGCCTGCTCAAGCTTGTAATCATATTTTAGCTGCTTAAATAATTCCAGGGTGCGCTCAAGTTCTTTTTCCAAATTTATTTCCTTCCGATCCATTTTATTCATCAGCTTTTGAACTTGAGACATATCAGAGTTTTCCTTCAAAAGTTTTTGAAGCTCCTCAAATAGTTTTTTGGTTTCCGGATCAAGGAGCTCCGCCATTAGTTTTTTGATCTGTTCCGATTTTTCTTTGATCTTATCACTTTGCTCAGAAAAGGTATTTTTCTTTTCTTCTAATAATTCATTTTGCTTTTGAAGCTCGCTAATCATTTGATCCAGATTCTGTTTCTGTTCAATCA
>JANOJH010000081.1:0-1166 GCA_031408135.1 Bdellovibrio sp.
AAGTATGTAATCACCGATGCCATTAGGGATGAAAACGTATTGAAGTTCTCCATAGAATATGTAGGCCGTTACAAACAAAAAGAAGGACGTGAAACCAACATTGATATTGAGGTAGAAGATATTGATACAAAGGAGTTGATGGAAGACCGTTCGAGGTTAAACAAAATCTCCGATTACATTTTAGCGCACCACAACCGTAAAACGCATAGTCGCGAATTTACAGGTATGTTTTGCGTGAGCAGTGTGGACACTCTTATTAAGTATTACGATCTGTTTCAGCAAAAAAAAGAAGCGGGCGAACACAATCTGAGAATAGCAACCATTTTCAGTTATGTATCCAATGAAGATGATGCGGATGCAAATGGTTTTTTACCAGAAGAGTTATCAGTAGTAGAAGAACCCAAAGTGCTTTTCGGTTTACAGGCGCACAGCCGTGAAAAGCTCGATGAATTTATCGGACATTATAACCAAATGTTCGGTACTAAATTCTCCACCAAAGACAGCGAATCGTTTTACAACTATTACAACGACATTTCAAAAAAGGTAAAGGAACGGAAGATTGATATTCTGTTAGTCGTAAATATGTTCCTCACGGGATTTGATAGCCCAACCTTGAACACCTTATATGTTGACAAGAACTTAAAGTATCATGGCCTCATTCAAGCATATTCACGTACCAACCGGATTTTAAACGAACAGAAGTCGCAAGGAAACATCGTTGTTTTCCGCAATCTTAAAAATGCCACCGATGAAGCCATAACACTGTTCAGCAACAAAGAAGCGATTGAGGTTATCATTATGAAGCCTTACGAGGACTATGTAAAGAAATTCAATGAAGCCTTTATTGAGTTGCTCCAAATAGCCCCAACCGTAAACAGCGTAAATAACTTGGTGAGTGAAAACGATGAATTAGAGTTTATCAAAGCATTCAGGGAACTGATGCGAATAAAAAACATTCTTACTGCCTTTGCTGATTTCAAGTGGGAAGACCTGGCCATGAACGAACAGCTCTTTGAGGATTATAAAAGCAAGTACCTCGACCTATACGATAAAGTAAAGAGCGATCACCAAAAGGAAAAGGTATCAATCCTAGAAGACGTTGACTTTGAACTCGAACTCATCCACCGCGATGAGATCAATGTAAACTACATCATTCAGTTACTCAT
>JANOJH010000811.1:0-5603 GCA_031408135.1 Bdellovibrio sp.
CTACCGCCGGCAAAAGTTAAGAAAGTGGCCTGCGTTCATGCCGGAGATGACGTTTGCCGGTTAGAAGTTGATTTTTCACCGCCTCAGGGATTACGCCGTTTTCCTGTGAATATTAGCCGCCGCATTTGATTTTATAATAAGCCTATCATCCCATAAATATTGCCACTTTTTTGCGACCTTCTTGGCTTCAAAGCTGAATTCGTTTAAATGCATAACCTGAACCATTTCTCCGGCCAGATGCTTTACTTTTATTGGCCCGAGTTCGACGTTATTTTTCATTAAAGACGTATGGCCCACAAGAGCCAGCCACTTTTCCATTTTAAACCTGAGCGTCCCGCCCGACATCATTTCGCAAAAACCATTTTCTTTTTGGTAACTGACAAACATAAGTGTTAAAAGCTCCCGAAAAAATTGAGACTTTTCCTTGTCGGTTCGCTCAGAAGGCTCAATACTCAGCGAACCCGTATAGCAAAGATCCGTGCCCCGCTTGTCGACTTCTGAAATTATTTTTTCAAGAGCATCGACGTGGTCGGGGGCATTTGCCTGTTGCAACAAACTTAGTCCCGAATAGGTAATATGATGCAGGCGCGACTTCTGGAGAGACGTCCATCGAAAACCCATCAGTGGCCGATAATTGCCATTGCCTTCTTCACGGCAAACAGCCATATGAGTTGAAATTAGGTCCGACGCATCTACCGGTAAAACTCCGTAAGGATACTCGCGGCCATAACCTCGCAGTTTTGTACCTATTAAATCTCTCAGTAAATCGCCCGCCAGCGGGTGGTCCCATGAATCATAAGGAGACTCTAAAACGACTATCTTTAGATTTTTCATAATCACTTATCGGCATTTTAGTAAATATGCTAAAATGATATTTCGTTTATTAAACAAAAAACAAACAGGAGGACTATGGATGCTCTTTATAAGGAACGTTTTCTTCGTTGTATCGGTATAATGGATGAAAAAAATCTCGAAAAAATACGTACCACTTCGATCGCTATCGGGGGGCTCGGGCTCGGCGGATCGATCTTTCTTAACCTTGTCAGAATGGGATTTGAAAAATTTCATATTTCCGATCCAGACACTTACGAGCGCACAAATATCAACCGGCAACGAATGGCAAAAGAATCGACTCTCGGAATGCGAAAAGATCAGACGTTGCTACGTGAGGCACTCGATATAAATCCACAGGTCAAGGTTCGTCTGTTTCCCGAGGGTATTAATAAAAAAAATGTGCGCGACTTTCTTGAGGGAATAGACTGGGTCGTAGATGTTGTTGATGTTTTTGCACTGAATGAAAAATTAGCCTTAAATAACGAAGCTTTTCGACGGGGGCTGCCGGTGGCAAGCTGCGGTTCTCTGGGGTTCTGTGGAGCCGTTGTTGTATTCGATAAATTTACGCCGCCATTTTCAGAACTCACAGGATTAGACGTCAACTTGCCATATGAAACAAATGTCAGGCATTTCGTTCAATTTATCTGTCCTGAAATTCCGGATTACATGAAGGCGCAAATGGAAAAAGCGATGACACGAGGTTCGCACATACCTTTTGTGGTTCCAGGAGTTGAAATTTCCGCCGCGGTTGCGGTGACTGAAATCTCAAAACAAATTCTGAACATCGGAAAAAAGGTCAGGGCCCCTCAGGGCATTTTTATTGATCCAATCAATTTACAGATTGAAATTTTCGAGGCCCGTTATGATGCACGTGATTTAAATCCAATCAGGAACGCAAGTTGATTCCCACCCGAATAGTGCAAAAATGAGGATTTTTACCCCGAAAAAATTTCAATTCGTATTAACTTCTTAACAAGATTCTAAACTCTTGTTAAGTTTGCTATCTAAACTCCAGCTGTTTCATCCGAGGTTGATATCTTTAATTCCAATTATGACCTGCAAAAAGTTGTTAATTTGTTTGCTCGAGTAAGTGAAGAACTCGGTTCTTCTTTGGATTTTTCAGAAACAATCTCTCAGATCTGCAAGGTCCCGGTTCCGCTGCTCGCCGATTGGAGTTGTTTATTCATTTCTGATGAAAAACTCTCCACGACTTCTTTTGCCCATTGCTTTCACCCTGACCCGGTACAAAACCAACGCTTAACGGATTACTTTCAAACTGAAGCCAATGGTTATGTACGTCGGCCGGTTGTTTCAAGCACAATGAGGCACGGCTACCCCGCAACCGAAATTCTCGAAGTCCCATCCCCGATAGCCGGAAATTTGCTGACACTGCCACTTATTCATAATTCAGAAGTTCTCGGATTTCTTACCTTCGGTTTACCGCAAAATTATGCTTCTGAAGACATCTTGCTTGCCGAAGAAGTTTCGCGCCGGGCTGCAATTGCTCTGTACAATTCAAAACGCTATCAACAGGTTTGCTTAGCCGAATCTAAAATGATTCTTCTAAATAAAATTTCAGACGAAGCCAATCAGGCAAAAAGCCAGTTTCTCGCCAATTTAAGTCACGAAATCCGAACTCCGATAAGTGCTATTCTCGGCTTTACGGATTTATTAATGGAAGACCATACACACGAAGAACGTCTCGACTGGGGCCAGCGGGTTAAAAACAATGGGCACCAGCTCTTACGCCTGATCAATGACCTTTTGGATTTAACGAAGATCGAACATGGCCAGCTCTCGCTCGAAAATGAAAAGGTTTGTTTTAATAGTTTTTTGAAAGATTTAAGCCAGACACTTTTGCCGCAGGCACAAGTTAAGGGAATTGAACTGAGTTTCTTGCTGACGTCAGACGTACCTGCCATTTTTGTTTCAGATAAGTCGCGACTTCAGCAAATTCTGGGCAATGTCGTCGGCAATGCTATTAAATTTACTGAAGCGGGTTCCATCGTTGTCCGAGCAGGCTTTCAAAAAGACTCGGGATTTTTACAATTCGACGTCGAAGACACCGGCCCGGGCCTGTCCGATAAAGAGGCCTCGAAACTCTTTCAGCCGTTTTCGCAGGCCGATACTTTACATTCCAAACGACACGGCGGTTCCGGGCTTGGTCTTGCCTTATCGGCCAATCTAGCTAGGCTGCTCGGCGGTGATTTGGAATTAGTAGCTTCGCAGCCCGGGGTCGGCTCTACTTTCAGGATTATTATCAAACCGAAAATTTTAAAAGACGCAAAATTTTTGTCTGAACTGATTTTTTAACGAATCGCCGCGCTCACTCTTTTTGTTTTTGTGCGACATAAGCGTTGCGCAACCAAATTCTTACTTCTTTTGTAATGCCGGGTGGAACCCCCACAAAAGTGAACGTTTCAACGAAGGCGCCTTTGTTGAGTTCGTCATTTTTACATTCGGTACAGCGTCCAATTGCCCTTCGATTCGGGCTCCACTGAAAAAAATCTCCGTAAAGAGGTTTAAGATCATTTACCTCGATTTTTTTGGCAGTCGCAATTTTTATTTCAAACTCACTGATTTCAACTGCAACGCCCTGAAAATACATCTCAACAGGGGCCTTCATCGGTACTATTTTTCGGGGGGTTTCTTTTCCGCCATCCAGATAAAAATTCAGCGTGGCTTCCAGAATGGTGCTGACCAGCGGTTTTACAAATGCATCTTGAACACCAGGCGCGAGAAAATTTCGAATAAAAAGAGGATCGCTGTTTTGGCTGAGCAAAATGATCGGTATGTTTACGCTGCCGCCCGCTTCTTTTAAAGCTTCATAGAGTTTTTCATACCATTCTTTTGGTGCACCGGTGATTTTGCTGTTTTCGAGAAATATGAGATTCGGAACTAGGGGTGGCGGCAGTGTTACGAGGTCGGCGCCGTCTTTTTGTCTCGGAGCAATCAGATCAAGCGCGGCTTCGCCGGAATTTGTAAATGTTAGTTGCACCTGAGGCTTACCCTTCAGAGCGACTTCAAATTTCCTATTATTTATCGGATCTTCATCGATCACCAATATTTTATACACGGGCGGCCTTTAAGACATTCTTTATCTGAAACGCCAGGTGAGTATCCATTCCCACAAACCAAAACTCGCTCGCAAAACCGCCTTCGGGTTTTTCATTTGAACTGAGGCATTTACCTAAAACGCTGTTCTGGTTCTTTCGCAGAAAGAATTCGCAATTAAACGCTCTGAACTCATTGATTTCAAACTTATCTTTCGACTTAATCACGAAACTAAATTCACTTAAGCCTTCAAGCTCGTATTCAAAAATCAGATCTACTGGCTGTTTAATTTGCAGCGAATAGACTTCGCGTTTAGCATTGTTTTCTCCTAAAGTAAGAGACTTCAAATTCTGCCGGGCCAAGAGCTCATCTACCGGCTTAATCATATAATCTGAAATTCCGGGTATCAGAAATTTTTTTGCAGTTTTTTCCGCGGCATCAAAACCCAGTATCACAACTCGAATTGTGCTGTTGGGTTCCGGCAAAAGTGCTTTTCTGAAACTATCAAGCCACTCTTGCGCTTTTGGCAAAATAAATTGGCTCGAGATTAGTAACACCCCGTAACGCTGATCCTCAGGCGAAGGTACTTGCGCTTTGGCTAAATCTGCTTCGGCCTCTTTGGCCTTAAATATTTTTTCTTTTTCGACCTTCAGCTTTGTTGCAGCCAGCAGAGCTTCCTGAAAATTTTTAAGGTCGGCAAGGCGATTACTGATCTCGCCTTCCAGCTCTTTTTTGTCGCTTCCGGAGTCTTTAATTTCTTCTTGTTCACTTCGCAGTTTTTCAAGAATTTCCATCACATTATCATGGCTGTTTTTCGCGCCACTATCAGAGGCTGCCGCCGCCAAAAATTCTTTTCGGGCCGCATCTGCACTTGCCTGTAAATCTTGGTAAATAGCCTTGAAGGCCGGGTTGCCGTTCAGAATTTCAATTGCTTTCTTAAAATCGGAAATGAAGACCAATCGCACTTCCGTATCGTCTGCAAACGCCTTCTTCAGTGCTGTTGCCGCGATTTCGTCGGGTTCATATATCATGATCTGGGCCATTTTTTCCCCTGTAATTGGTCAAGCGTAGTGTAATGAATGGATACTTGGCAATTGGTGCTTTTCTCAAGCAAATTTTCAGAATATGTTCCGGACTTTAGGGCGTATTGCACGAAAATCGCACGTTTAGTCTTGGTATTCTGCTTTTTTCAAAGAACCTCACTCGTGCTGATAGTGCCTGGGGCATAACTATAACTCCTTCTTAACTACCCAATCATTAATTTCGACCAGCGCATCCGAAAGTTTAGCCGGCATATTTAATTTAACTTTATTCGAACCCAAGCTCGCAAGGTGTCCACCCCAATAAGCCTGCATATCATCAACGCTGCCGCCTCCGAACTGAATCGGAAAATTCTTGGCTGTTTCGCGTGTTTCAAACGTCGTAGTTATTGAAGCTTTTAATTTTTCAATGTCTAAAAGGTTCGGCTCACGGCTCATCAACAATACATCGTGATAATCTTTCATCCGGCTATTAGCCGTACCTTTCGATATAATCGTTTCAAGCTTTTCTGCAAAAATCGTTTCGACCGGGTACACAAGTAATGAAATTTCACCTTCGAAAATGGGTTTACCTTTGTACTCAAGTGGTTTAAAGGAATTTTCGACTGCCGAAACCATATCACCGACGCCAATGTCTATCTGAACTTTACCCGGCATTTTTCCAAAGCAATTGGT
>JANOJH010000818.1:0-2142 GCA_031408135.1 Bdellovibrio sp.
TCAGTGCATGGGCGCAGGAACGGGTAGTTTCAGGTAAAGTGACAGCTCAAGAAGATGCTTCATCTTTACCTGGCGTGAACGTGGTGCTGAAAGGCACTACTAATGGAACTGTTACCGATTCTGATGGTAACTTCAAATTAAGTGTCCCTGCTTCCGGGGGCAGCTTAGTATTCTCTTTTATCGGTCTTCAGTCTACTGAAGTCGTCATTGGAGAGCGCTCGGTGATCGATATTTCACTCGGTCTGGATATTCAGCAATTGACTGAAGTGGTTATTATTGGCCAAGGTGCTTCCAGGGAAAAGAAAGCACTTGGTTATGCTATTTCATCAGTTGGTGCTGATCAGCTGGCAGCCCGCCCACAACAGGACGTAGCACGGATTCTACAAGGCAAAATACCGGGTGTTAACATTACCCCAACAGGCGGCACTTCTGGCTCTGGAACAAATATCAACATTAGGGGATATAGTTCTCTAAGCGGGAGTACGCAGCCACTATTTGTTGTGGACGGTGTGCCCTTCAATTCATCGACTAACAATGGCTCTGGGTTTTCAACAGGCGGAGCTGCTGTAACGCCTAGTCGTTTCTTAGACTTAGATCCGAATAATATAGAAACAATAAATGTTCTAAAGGGTTTGGCCGCCACTGTGTTGTATGGTGACCAAGGCCGCAACGGTGTAATTTTGGTTACTACTAAATCTGGAAAGGGTAAAAAAGTTGCAGAGGTTACAGTGCAACAAACTGTAAACGTAACCGAGGTAGCATCATTACCAAAATTCCAAAACAAGTGGGGCAACGGCTTTCAGGGTTTATATGGTGCCTTTTTTAGTAATTGGGGACCTAGTTTTGCGGAAGTTGACTCAGTAGGGATGCCTTTTCAGTTTTTAGGATCACCATCATTGCGCGATGCTTATCCTGAATATTTATTTAATCGTTATAAGTATGATGCAGCTCAAAATATCAGTAAATTCTTTCGTAAAGGGCTTGCTTCCAATACCTATGTCAACTTCACCGGTGGAACAGATAAAATTGGGTTTAACTCATCAGTTTCGTACACCGATGAACAAGGATTTGTGCCCGGCAATGATGTGACCCGGTTAAATGTGAGTTTGGGCATTAATGCAGCAATTACCAACAAGCTATCCATTGTAAACAATATACTCTTTTCAAACACAGGGGTGGAAACACCTCCATTAAATGGGGCTACTGGCGGTGGTGGTACGTTTGGCGGTGTGCCATCTTTATACGGCCAATTCCTTTATACCCCCCGTAACAACGATATTTTCGATTGGCCATCAGCAACACCGGACAACCGGAGTATTTATTTCCGTGGCGGCAATGACATAGCTAATCCACTTTGGCTGGCCAAGAATTACAGGGAGTTAAACAATACCAGCCGGGTGTTCAACTCAACTACTTTATCGTATGACCTGACGGATAATTTGAGCATTTCATACCGTATGGGTTATGATACGTACACGGAAGTTCAGGAGCGTAGGTTTAATAAAGGCGGTGTGCAGGGCCCTAATATCATTAATGGGGTTTTTCAAACCCAAACGATTCGCAATACCATATTCAACCAAGACTTTATCCTGTCGTTCAATAAGCAGTTGAACGATGATATTACCCTTTCTTCGCGCATTGGATTTAATGCCCGCAATGATCAATTTAAACGCGATGGCCTTTATTCCGAAGGACAGATCATTAGTGGATTGTTCAGGCATTATAATTTTACCACGGCTTCTTCACGAAGTGTAGGTTTTGATGGACGTATTTTGAACCGTGAATCGGAAGAACAACGCATGGGCGCTTATGGTGATTTCTCGTTAGATTATAAGCAGTATCTCTTCCTGAATTTGGCGGGCCGCAACGACTGGACTTCAACCTTAGAATCAGGTAACAATAGGATTTTCTACCCAAGTACATCGGTTTCTTTTATTCCAACGGAAGCCTTCCCAGGTTTGAAATCAAATACACTTAATTATCTTAAACTTCGTGCCGGATATGGAACATCTGCCGGGTTTGCTCCTTTTCAGTATGGTACACGCTCCGTTGCATCGCTGAATGCGCGAGGGTTTGTTGATCTGGCAGCATCACCAATCATTACAAATTCAGTTGATAACTTTCTTGGTAATGTTAACCTGA
>JANOJH010000832.1:0-2548 GCA_031408135.1 Bdellovibrio sp.
AGTTTTTTTCCGAGGGTATTATAAATTTTCAGCATCTTGCAATGGCCTTTTCAGCGCGCGCAAGAATCGAAGTTTTATTCATCAGCGGCACCAGAATTTTAAGCTCGGCCCCATGAGGTTTTCCGATAAGAGCGATCCGCACCGGAAAAAAAAGATTTTTGCCTTTTTGGCCGGATTTATTTTTTACTTCTTCCTGTATCTTCAGAAAATCCGCTTCGGTAAACGCTTCCCCCGAATGCGCCAGTACGGCTTCTTTCCATGCCAGTAAAACCGCTTTGGTGGTTTCAAGCTTTAAGGTTTCATCACTTTCAGCGGCAATTTCATATTTACTGTCATCAAGTGGCGAATACAAGGCTACGGCATCGGAAAGAATTTCCATGTAAGGCTTAAAAAGTTCCACCGACTGCATTTGCCAGTTCAAATCCGCTGGCAACTTGAGCCCTGCGTTTTGCAGAAAAGGTTCAATCTTCTTGTAAATTTCCGAATTTGAAAGCGCACGCAGGTGCTGGGCATTAACCCATTTCAGTTTTACGCGGTCAAAAATGGCGCCTGACGGATGCACCCGATCAAGCGAAAAAGCTTCACACATTTCCTTAAGACTTAAAATTTCTTTTTGCTCCGGATGAGTCCAGCCCAGCAGCGCCAGATAGTTAATTAAAGCTTCCGGCAAATAACCATCGGCCTTGAACTGGTCGCACGCGACCGCACCTTTTCGTTTAGAAAGCTTTTGCCGGTCTTCATCAAGCACCAGCGAAATGTGGCCAAAGAGTGGAATATCCCAGCCCATACCCTCATAAATCATTAACTGGCGTAAAGTATTCGGCAAATGTTCTTCGGCACGCAGAACGTGGGAAATTTTCATCTGGTAATCATCAACCACACAGCAGAAATTATAAACCGGCATACCGTCCGAGCGTAACAAAACAAAATCACCGACCATATCAGATGGAAATCGCACTTCGCCGCGAATGAGATCATTTAACAGATAATCTTTTTTAAGATGACGGGTTTTAAATCGAACAACGGCGCTATCACCCTTTTGCAGTCGCGTTCGTGCCTGAGCGAGTGTCCAGCTTTCAAAAGGTGATTCAACATGGGCATGAAGTCCGAGTGCTTTGAATTTTTCGCGTTCGGCTTCAACTTCTTCATCCGTCATAAAACAGTAATAGGCTTTTCCGGCTTCAAGCAGTTCCAGCGCCACTTTTTTATAGATATCAAGCCGCTCACTCTGCTTATAAGGCCCATAGGCACCCATATCCAATTGTGTTTCAGCGTGCGGGCCCTCATCCCAGTTCAGGCCCAGCCATTTCAGATCCTGAATCATCATCTGCAAAGATTCATCGGTTGAACGGGCGCGATCGGTGTCTTCTATTCTGAGAATGAATTTACCTTTCAGATTTTTAGCAAACAAAAAATTAAAAAGTGCGGAGCGTGCACCACCGACGTGAAGATAACCTGTCGGACTCGGCGCAAAGCGAACACGGATTTCAGAAACCATTTAGTAACCCCTTAAAAACAAAAAACCGAGCTTAGTGCCCGGCTTATATTTGCATTTTTAAGATTAAATTGTCGAGCCGATTATTGGACGCCGAAGATAGCCATAATCTCTGCATCAGAACCGACAACATCTTTAACGTCAGGAGCTAAATTCAACTCTTTCAGTAAAAGGTTTTTAGCGGTATCGAGCATCTTTTTTTCGCCGAAGCTTAGTTCTTTATCGACCTTCAAAACATAAAGATCGCGTAAAACCTCAGCAATTTCAAACACACTTCCGGTCTTTATTTTTTCCATGTAATCGCGGTAGCGGCGATTCCAGGTTTGAGTATCAATCTTAACGCCTTTGTCTTTGAGGATTTCAACGACCTTCACGGCTTCTTCTTTAGAGATGAGCGGACGAAGTCCGATTTTTTGAATATTTGCCGCTGGAATCATGATCTTCATGCCAGTTTCTAAAATCTGAACAGAGTAAAATTCGTGATTGGTTCCGAGAATTTCTTTTGACTCAATAGAATGAATTCTGCCAACTCCGTGGCCCGGATAAACTGCGTGATCTCCAACTTTGAACTGTGACATTCATCCACCTTTTCTGGTAGTTTTTAAATAGACTGCTAACCATGCAAGTTATAGCACTTTTGACACTTATCAGCAAAGCCATTGGTAAAAAAAAACCCTTTTTGTAAAAGCTTCACAAAAAAGGTCCTCGAGATCGACTGTGTTAGATCAGAAGCTAAACTATTGAACCGATGCGACAAGAGCAAAGGGCTGTTTACCCGCCTTACCCATCGGAACATTTACACCTTTAATAGTAATTGAAATTTCACCTGCACCGCTTGTACCTTGCACGAAAGAATGATTATTTAACTGATCATTTCGGCTTAAAACTTTTCCATCTGGCAATGTTACTTCAAGATCGAGATCGTTAACTAAAGCTTTGCTGGCGTTAGCTGATCCCGGCGCATCCGTCCACACAATATTAACAGTAAGGTGTCCGGCCTTGATTGCAGTGAACTTTTTGATTTCAGTTTTTCCGGTTTCAACACCAGCGGAA
>JANOJH010000835.1:0-8615 GCA_031408135.1 Bdellovibrio sp.
GCCGGGTATCTGGGGTTACAGCCGTGGTCGATGATATAAAAGTTAAAATTTTCGGATCATTTAAGCGCGACGATCAGGATATAGCGAAGTCGGCATTGAATGCACTGGAATGGCACGTGTGGGTGCCCCATCAGGATATCAAAGTCATTGTGGATGAAGGCTGGATTTCTTTATCAGGAATTGTTGAATGGGATTACCAGCGCAAGGCAGTTGAAAGCGCGGTTCGCTATCTGAGCGGGGTGAAGGGTGTGCTGAATAATATCACGTTGAAACCTTCAATTGATATCAAAGACGTCAAAGAGCGGATAGAAAAGGCTATTCTCAGAACCGCTCATGAAGATATCAACAACATTAAAGTTGTTGCAGCAAACAGCGAAATTCGGCTAACCGGCAGCGTGAGCAGCTGGGCCGAAAGGTCTAATGCGGAAGCTGCAGCGTGGTCGGCGCTGGGAGTGAATAAGGTGAAAAATGAACTCAAAATCCAGCCACATTTTTAATTTAACACGTATTAAACAGCGGGATAAATAGGTGTGAAACGGCTTAAAATTCTGTTTTTAGGTTTGCTGGTCGTCGTCTCGACGAAATGTTCAACTTACAGAATGAACGAGGCGTCTGAAACGCTAGTTGAAAATTGTGATTCGCTTTCATCAACACGTGTGCCAGTTATAGACAGCATTTTCATTTCAATCTGACACAGTTTTCTAATTTGAAATTGAACGGAGCAATGACTCAATCGCATTTGCACTGCGTTCGCCGTACCACGAGGTTTCTGCAGCCAGATCAGCCGGCGGTTCAGCCACCGGTTGGTTGTTTTGGACTGCCGCCGGTTCCCGTTTAAAATCAGCATCAAACACAACAGGTGCCGGACGAGTGGTAACAACAGTCCCAGCCGTAGTAACCTGAGGATGAAAATTCAGGTAGTTCTTGTTCTTGAGCCGCGCCACCATTTCAGCGTTACCAAGTCTGGTCCACTCGCCGACCAGTGCCTTGTGGGCTTCGGTTTTGCCATAGCGGGGCGGTAATTTCAGCTGCAACTGTTGGCCAAGCGCAAGTTTTGATTTCGGCGCAAGATCGTTCCACCTTGCAATGATCGCAGCCATTTTTTTATTGCCGTAAGTTTCGAGCGCAACCATTGAAAGCGAAGGCGCACGCTCGCTTACAACGTAAATGTAAGTGCCGGCGGCCTGCCTTAGTATTTGATCGACGGAAGGAAGTTGCTTTACAAAAACAGGCTGAGGCACGTCTTCCGTATTAACAGAATTTTCGGAAGGCAGTGCCGTAGTCGGGGGATGCGGAAGCACGAGCACCTGCCCAACGCTCAAAGCGTAAGGCGGTGTTACATTATTCCAGTACGAAATTTTTTTCCAAAGACGTTCATCATTGTAAACGTCGCGAGCAATCTGAATCAGAGTTTTTTCGGAACTCGTAACCCGATAGGCGTAGCCGGGTGTTTCTGCCGAAACCGTAAGAGATATCCCGAAGGTAATTGTGAACAAGAAAAGACTCAATAATGAATTTAAAATAGTCATGTAAACTGATCGGTAAAAAACCGAAAGAATTCAGCTGGCTAAAGGTCTGTTTTTCAACCCATAATTTCAGAGCTTAATGGCCCTTGAAGCCACCCATGCAGAAATTGCTGTACGCGAGGGTCTGGGTGCTGGCGGGTAACTGCAGTTGAACCGGTTTCAAGTAGAGATTTTCCGGCAATGAAGACGATGCGGCCTGCAAACTGATAGGCCCGCATGATATCGTGAGTAACAACGACCAGAGTAGCGTTCATCTGCTGCTTTATTTTAAGAATCAATTCGGCCATTTCGTCGCTATTGACCGGATCAAGCCCGGCAGTCGGGTCATCCATAAAAAGAATCTCAGGTTTAAGCGCAAGCGATCTGGCCACGCCCAGCCTCAGGCGCATACCTCCCGAAAGTTCGTGCGGCAAGAGGCTTCGTGCATTTTCAAGATGGACCATCGCCAGACATTCAAGCGCACGGTCTTCGATTTCCTCCTCGGACATGTCCGTGTGTTCCCGCAACGCATATTTGACGTTATCGATGGAGTTCAAATCGTCGAAAAGTGCGCCCTTTTGAAACTGCATTCCGAGAATTCTTGCAAAATCATGTTTGTAGGCCATCGACATTTCCGTCCATTTGAAATTGTGGCACTTAACCGTGCCCTGCGTGGGCGCGTAAAGCCCCGCCAGAGTTTTTAAGAGTACGGTCTTTCCGCTGCCGCTGGGCCCGATTATAACGATGGTGTCGCCGGCAAAAACTTTCAGATTAACATCGTGAAGAATAATTTCTCCGCTGAGTTCTATTGTTACATCTTTAGCTTCAAGAACCGGTTCGTGTTCGGACATGAATTAGCATTACGCCTCTTTTCAGCCTGTGAAAATAAATATTATTCGGTTGGATTTGCCCCGTTCAATTCGGGGACCTTGCTGCGTTGCTGGCCTTTGTCTTGCTTGTTTATTCTTAATACTATGGAAGAAGTTAAAAAGCCCTCCAATATTAATTTATGGTATATTTTGTTCGGATTTCTGGTTGTGTGGACGCTGCGGGACATGTGGTCGGCGAATACCCAGTCGAAACCGGTTTCCTACACCGAATTCAGACAGTTACTTAAAGATAAAAAAGTGTCAGAAGTTTTCGTTACCGATGACGAAATGAGTGGAACGCTGCTTTCGCCGCAGGGGGAATACAAGGCCATAAGAACCAAAAAAATTGATCCTGAACTTGTGCGCGAGCTCGACACGTTTGGCGTGAAGTACACGCAATTGAATGAAAGCACCTGGATGCGGACGATGTTTTCGTGGTTGTTTCCGTTACTGTTGCTTTTTTTCGTATGGAACTTTTTTCTGCAGCGCCTGATGGGGCGCGGTGGTGTGCAAAGCGGATTAATGTCGGTTGGAAAGTCCAAAGCCAAAATCTACGTTGAATCCGACACGAAAGTGACCTTCAACGATGTGGCCGGTGCGGAAGAAGCTGAAAATGAACTCAGAGAAATCGTAGAATTTCTTAAAGACCCTAAAAAATTCGAGCGCCTTGGCGGACGAATGCCAAAAGGTGTGTTGCTGGTTGGCCCGCCCGGCACCGGAAAAACCCTTATTGCAAAGGCCGTAGCCGGCGAAGCCGGAGTACCGTTTTTTTCTACCAACGGTGCCGAATTTGTTGAAATGTTTGTGGGGGTCGGAGCGGCAAGGGTGCGGGATTTATTTGAACAGGCAAAGAAAAAAGCACCCTGTATTATATTTGTCGACGAGTTGGATGCGCTCGGTAAAGCCCGCATGGTCAGCGGCATACAAAGTAACGACGAAAAAGAACAGACTTTGAACCAACTTCTTGCCGAGCTCGACGGCTTTGACTCGAGTTCAGGTATTATTCTGCTTGCCGCAACCAACCGGCCTGAAATTCTTGATCCGGCGCTGTTGCGTTCTGGCCGTTTTGACCGGCAGGTATTGGTTGACCGGCCCGATAAAGTCGGACGGGTGGCCATACTCAGATTGCATGTGAAAAAAACGCCCTTAGATGAAAATATCGAACTTGAGAAAATTGCAGCGATTACGCCGGGCTTTACCGGAGCTGATCTTGCAAATCTTGTGAATGAGGCCTCGCTTGCGGCCGTGCGGAGAAATGCAGATTCGGTTTCAGAAGGCGATTTTACAATTGCGGTTGAGCGAATGCTTGCAGGTCTCGAAAAGAAAAACCGACTCATCAATACATTTGAAAGAAATGTTGTGGCTCATCATGAAATGGGCCACGCAATTGTGGCTTCGGCCATTGATCACGGCATGGAGATCATTCATAAAATTTCAATCATACCGCGTGGAATCGGTGCGCTCGGGTACACGCTTCAGCGTCCCCTCGAAGACCGGTTTCTGATGACGAAAGAAGAGCTTAAACGAAAAATGGCCGTACTGTTGGGCGGTCGTGCAGCTGAAAAAATTATTTTTAATCATCTTTCTACCGGTGCTGCCGATGATCTTGACAAGGCAACCGATATTGCATGGGCGGCGGCCACTCGTTATGGAATGTCCGAGACTCTCGGCGACGTGGTTTACGAAAAACCAAGCAGTGCATTTCTGGGTGAAATGCCAATGCAGCCGAAAATGCGTAACTACAGCAACGAAACTGCAAATCAGATAGATCGTTCGGTTCGGGAAATGATCAGAGGCGCCCTTGAAAGCGCAACTGCGATTCTTCGCGCTAACGAAGAACTGTTGCGGGATTCGGCGCAGCTATTGCTCGAAAAGGAAACGTTGAACGAAGCCGAGATCAAAACGATTGTTTCCCGCATCCACCGTTTGGACTTACCTGAGCGTCAGTCTGAAATTATAGCTATAAATAACGGCCGCGACCACACTGAGGAGGCCGGTAAATAAAATCAGAGGTTCATGCGGCCGGGTAAATACGGCCACATCCAGAAATACCAAATATTGAAATGCCGTTGTGACTTTTCCAGCCATTTGCGGGCGAAAATCCTTAAGGGTTGCATTTCTTTGTCGCATCAAAAACCAGAACAAAAAACCGCCGGCGGCAAGCAGGTCGCGCATCGAAATAAAAATGAGCTGAAATACCGAGAGTTGGTTCGCCGCAATGAACGTCAACCCAACTGCAAGAGTAAACAATTTGTCGGCGATTGGATCGAGCAGTTGACCGCTTGCGGAGGTCCATCGGAATTTTCTGGCAAGCCAACCGTCAAAAAATTCGGTCGCAAAGGCCAGCCCAAGCAAGGGAATTCGCAGTTGCGGCTGAACGAATGGAAACGCAAAGGCTAACAGAATCCGCAGCGTTGAAAGAAAGTTAGGAATCCAGCTCAGTTGCACCAAAAGAACCTCAGTCTAAAAAATTTTAAAAAGGCGAAGGGACAAAATGTAAAAGATAGGCTAGGCCACGGATTAAGAAGTGTAAGCCCACACCCACAACAAGACTGCACCAGATCAAATTCCAACCCGGTACGAAAAGAAATGAAATTCCCAGTAGCGCACCGGCCACCCAGTCCACTTCATCAAACGGAATCCAGGGCCGTCCGGGGTCAATTGCCAGACGGCGTTTGAAGAAACTTTTTAGCAGGTCGCCGAGCAGCGCCGCAAGCCCCAGCCAGGCGCCGAAAGCGGTTGGCAGTGCCGAGTAATCGATGAGGCTGATGGACCTTACCGACATTGATAGTGCATAGGCCTTCTGCTGCAGAAAGAAAATCAGAAAGCCGACTATTAAACCGCTGAATAGGCCGCGATAGGTCTTGTGCGGGCCGAGAATTTGTTTATTTCTCCAGGTACGGTTCAGATCGACCGGCATACTCCAGTCGGGAAATATTTTCTCAGCGAGGACGGGGCTCATATTGGCAAAACCCGCGGGAAGGATAAGCCATAGTGCTTCAATGTACTCCACGGTTCACAGCCTTCGGGGATTCTCAGGAGTTTTGGGTTTTGGCAGATCCAGAGGAAGATGCAACGCTAGCCGGTCGAGCGGAATTTTTTCGAGATCTTTTTTGATCCAATTCAGTACCAGTTTCTGCAACTGGGGGCTCATGACTTCTTTGATTTTTCCGGTAAAATGCGGCTCGGCCGCAATTGTGAGGCTGTAAAAACTCTTTGATTGATGTTCATTTTCGAGGTAATTGCAGATTTCTTTCGCAAATGGAATTGTGGTGGCCTCTTCAGGCACCGGATTTTCGAATTGGCGCAACAATTCAAGACGATTTCTTTTTTTCGTTTCGGTGTAAATACTGACTGTGCTCTGACTTGCAATTACAAACCAATGGCCGAACATATTGACCTCGCTTCGGTTGAGAGTTCCCTCTTATGAAGCGAGCAATTGTCATACCGGAGGCGGTGCCGGTCAGATTAATCACCGCAAGCAAAAGTGGGTTCCATTTCCGGACTGCGCAGAAACGGCTATGGCAAATTTTCCCCGGCGAACCAGCGAAATTCGAACTGAGATAGGTTGTGATGGCATCTCGATTGCTCATTCTTAAAAAGGCAAATCACACAAGGAGCAGTTGATGATTTTTAATAATCGGACTCACGCCGGCCAGTTACTTGCGGAAAAGCTTCTCAAATACAAAAGTCGCAAACCTGTTATTCTGGCATTGCCACGTGGCGGGGTGCCGGTTGCTGCCGAAATTGCCGTTAGGCTTGGCGCGCCTTTCGATGTGCTGGTCGTCCGGAAAATCGGTGCGCCGTTTAACTCCGAACTGGCCATCGGCGCAGTCTGCGAAAGCGATGAGCCCATCCTCAACACGATTACGCTTGCGCAAATCGGTTTTGAACCTGATGACATCCGCAATACGCTAAAGTCTGAAAAAACCGAAGTGCAGCGTCAGATCAATCTTTTTCGGCAAGGAGCCAAGCTCGGTGACCTCACTCAGAACTGCGTTATTATTGTTGATGATGGCCTTGCGACGGGGGCAACTGTTAAAGCAGCCATTCGCTTTCTGCAGAAAAAAGGCGTTGAGCATATTGTTGTTGCCGTGCCGGTTGCTCCGGCAAGTACAGCAAGAGTGATCCGGCCACGAGTCGAAGAACTTGTTACCCTTATTGAACTGGAAGACCTCTACTCAGTGGGGCAGTGGTACCGGGATTTCAGCCAGGTTTCTGACGATGAGGTGCTGTCGCTGTTGGCTGAACAGTCGGGCCAGAACCGTAAACTGCGGATGCTGCCGAAAAGCCGGTCTGTGATGATCAGTCTTGGAGACGGCGACGGAAAAAGTAGACTGCGCGGTGAACTCACGGAATTTCCGGGTATGAAGGCCATGATTATTTTTACCCATGGCAGTGACAGCGGCCGGCGCAGCACACGAAATGTTCAGGTGGCAGAAATCCTGAACCGTGCCGGTTTTGGAACTCTTCTCTTTGATCTACTGACCGACACTGAGGAAAAAAATCGCAAAAATGTTTTTGATATAGGATTACTGAGCAAGCGGCTTTTGCGGGTAACAACGTGGTTGCGGCAGCAACAAAATCTGAAGAATTTGAAAATCGGCTATTTCGGTGCCAGCACCGGAGCCGCAGCTGCTCTGCTGGCGGCTTCTCATCTTTCGGGCGATGAAGCAATCTTCGCCGTGGTCAGCCGTGGTGGTCGGCCTGACCTGGCGGGCGAGGCCCTTAGTGGGGTAACGGCGCCGGTGCTGTTGTTGGTTGGCGGAAAAGACTACGACGTCATTGAACTTAACCGAATGGCAAAAAAGCAGCTGCCGAACGCCAAACTTTCGATTGTGCCGAACGCCACACATCTTTTTGAAGAAGTCGGCACGCTGGCAGAAGTCGCACGGCAGGCGGCTTATTGGTTTGAAAATTATCTTAAAACAAAAAAGCCAATTGCAGAAGGGCCGGGGGCGGAAACTTATGCCTGAAAAATCAACGCTGGAAATTGAAATTGAAAAAAATTTAGTGACGATTAACCAAGCCGACGACCTCGACATTTTGATTGATTCAATCAAGAACAAACGGGTGGTGATGCTGGGCGAAGCAAGCCACGGCACCAAAGAATATTATCGCCTGCGCAGGATTATCACGCAGCGGCTGATCCGCGATCACGCATTCAGCTTCGTTGCCATCGAGGGCGACTGGCCCGATGCCGACCGGCTGAATAAATATATCAAAACCGGAGCAGGCGTAAATGCCCGACAGGTGCTAAAGCAAAATAAGCGTTGGCCCACGTGGATGTGGGCCAACGATGAAATTGTTAAGCTTGCGGAATGGATGCGAAACGAAGGCGCCGGTTTTTACGGCCTTGATATGTATTCGCTATTTGAATCGATTTCTGAAGTTGTCGGTTACATGAGAAAAAACAGCCCCAGGCTGGCGCTCGAAGTTGAAAGGCGTTATTCCTGTTTTGAACCTTTTGGCGGGAATGAAATTGCTTACGCCCGTTCGCTGGTTAAATTTCCGAAGGGCTGTGAGCAGGAAGTCATCGCGAATCTCCGGCAAATGTTAGAGCTCAGAGTGCAGGACGTTGAGAAAAACGGTGAGGCCCTGTTCAGTGCAATTCAGAATGCATATATTATTTCAAGTGCAGAGACGTATTATCGCTCGATGTTTGCAGCAAGTGAAAACGGCTGGAACATTCGCGATGGCCATATGATGGATACCCTTGACCGGCTGCTTGAAAATTCCGGAGAGGGCGCAAAGGGAATTGTCTGGGCTCACAACACCCACATCGGTGATTACCGCGCGACCGATATGGAAAAAAACGGCTACATAAACATCGGCGGGCTTGCGCGCCAGAGTTACGGCGATGAAAATGTTGCACTTGTGGGTTTCGGCAGTTATCAGGGAGAGGTGCTCGCCAGCCACGCTTGGGAAGGGCCTGAAGAAATCATGAATTTGCCGCCCGCTAAATGCATTCGGCACCGCGGCCAGGTCGTAGCGACCCTCCAGTGGGGAGTAGTCGGCTCCAGCGGCGATGTGGCCGCCCTTCCAGTCATGGTTGCCGATCAGGAAGTTCAGCACGTTGATCGCCCGGATGCTGTCGAAGCCGTTCGCGTGCATTGCCGCTCCGCGGTAGCTCATCACCGCGGCCTTCTTGCCGTGGGAGGTGAACTCCTTGGCGATGTCATTGACCGTCTTGACGTCCACGCCGGCCTCGTCGGCGTACTCCTGGATGCTGCGTTCAGTC
>JANOJH010000033.1:0-4670 GCA_031408135.1 Bdellovibrio sp.
CCCCTTTTTGGGGGCGGTTGAGCGATAAATATGGGCGCAGACCAATTTTGCTTATCTGTCTCATCGGAGAAATCTTTGCTTATTTGCTGTTTGCCCGCGCACGAACACTAGAACTCCTTTTCGTCGCACGCCTTTTTTCGGGATTTTTCGGCGCTTCGATTTCAACCGCATCGGCCTACATTTCCGACATCACCCCACCCAATGAAAGATCGAAAGGAATGGCACTTATCGGTGCAGCTTTCGGCCTTGGATTCCTTTTCGGACCGGCTATCGGCGGCGGCTTGACGGTTTGGGCTGAACATCTTTCTACTGATCCCTTTTTCATAACCAGCTTCAGTTCATATTTTGTTTCGCTGATTTGCCTGATTACATCGATTTTTGCCTGGAAGTATCTGAAAGAAACTTTGGATCCTGCGAAGGAAAGGCCACCGAAGATGAATCGATTTCTTCAGATCCTGAAGTATTTCCGGATACCAACAGTGGGGCCGCTGATTTTTGTTTTTTTCCTATCCTCACTTGCGATGTCGACTATGGAAGCGACTTTGATTTTATTTACAAAGGCAAAATTTGACTGGGGCATCAAAGAAGTCAGCTTCGGATTTGCTTACATCGGAATCATAATGATCTTCACTCAGGGATACCTTGTGCGAAAATTGATTCCAAAACTCGGAGAAAAACAGGTTCTTCGAACCGGACTTGTCCTGATGACGATGGGACTATCCGGAATTGCCATTGCCCAATCAATTGCGGTGCTCGCGGTAACCCAAACCTTATTGGCGATCGGCATCGGTTTCGTCAACCCGTCAATACTCGGATCAATTTCGCTGCTGACAGATCCCAACGAGCAAGGGGCATCTCTCGGAACCACACAGGGCATGGCCTCACTCGGCCGCATTATCGGGCCTATTGTCGGCGGTGCTTTGTTCGGCGCCCTTACAATTGAGTCCCCGTTTATCCTGTCAGGGGCAATGACGATGATCGCATTATTTGTAGTCATTACGATTTTCAAGGAAATTCCCAACGCCGGACAAAAAACCGAGCCGAGCCGAAATGCTTAACAAATTAGGCTTTTATCAGCTAGATAATCTGATTAACAACCGCGTGCCCTTCCTGTTTTTCAATATGAGTGAAAGTATTTTAAGCTGGTATACAAGTGTCAGTAAAATGCACCTCGAAAGTTATCAGATTCTGACGTCCGAAACCGAAATAATCACTATTTTGGCAGAGAAAAAAGCCCCAAAAGACTATGCCATCGTTTTATTGTGTCCGGACGGCCGCATTTCCCTGAAAGTGAATATAGCTCTGGAAAAACTGGGTTATACAAACGTCTACGTTATTGATGGCGGCTATCGGCAAATGGTGACTGAACGCGAATAAATTTGCTATTCTTTGGCCCATGAAAACATTAGAAGATCGATATAATCCTCAAGAAGTTGAAAATAAGATTTATCAATGGTGGGAAGAGTCTGGTTTCTTCAAATCTGAAGATCAGTCAACGAAACCTCCTTTCTCGATTATTTTACCGCCACCGAACGTAACAGGCTTCCTTCATCTGGGACATGCACTCGATCATACTATTCAGGATCTTCTCATCCGATGGAAACGGATGAGCGGCTATAATACCATGTGGTTGCCGGGAACCGATCACGCCGGAATTGCAACCCAGGCCGTCGTTGAAAAAGAACTCAAGAAAAAAAATATTACACGCCATCAGCTCGGACGCGAAAAATTTGTTGAAGAAGTCTGGAAATGGAAAAACGAATATGGCGATCGGATTTACAATCAGATGCGCCGTCTCGGCGATTCATGCGACTGGGAACGGGCAACTTTCACGCTTGATAGCGGAGTTTCTGAAGCTGTAACGAAAGTTTTTGTTTCGTTATACAAAAAAGAAGCGATTTATCGTGGGCAGCGCTTAGTGAATTGGAGCGGCCCGCTTGAAACTGCGATTTCAGACCTTGAAGTCGATCACATTCAGGTAAAAGGCGTGCTCTATCACATCAATTACCCAATTGACGGAACGGATGAATTTTTAACCGTTGCCACCACCCGGCCAGAAACAATGTTAGGAGACACAGCTCTTTGTGTTCATCCTGAAGACGAACGCTATAAAAAATTGGTGGGAAAAACCGTAACAATCCCATTGATCGGACGGCCGATAAAAATTATTTCCGATCCATATGTTGATAAAGACTTCGGCTCCGGAGTTGTTAAAATCACACCTGCACATGATTTTAACGATTACAAAATCGGAAAAGCTCACAAACTCGAATTTATTAACCTGCTGACTAAAAAGTGCGAACTCAACGAAAATGCCGGGCCCTATAAAGGCCTCAAAGTCACTGAGGGCCGCAAGCGGGTTGTTGAAGACCTGAAAGCCCTCAATCTGCTGGTCAAGGAAGAGCCGCATCTGCATTCGGTCGGGCATTGTTCACGCTCTGGCGCTGTGGCCGAGCCATTTTTATCTGAGCAATGGTTTATGAAAATGGAAAATCTGGCCGTGCCCGCAAAACGTGTTGTCGAATCCGGCACGCTGCGCTTTGAACCCGAATCTTGGACAAAGGTTTATCTGCACTGGATGAATATAATCGAAGACTGGTGTATCTCCAGACAGCTTTGGTGGGGCCATCGCATTCCGGCTTGGCATTGTGCAGATTGCGAAAAATATACGGTCGCCGAAGTTGCGCCGGCCCATTGCGAGCATTGTTCAAGTCTGAAAATTACTCAGGAAAGCGATGTTCTCGACACGTGGTTTAGCGCGGCGCTGTGGCCTTTTGCAACGATGGGCTGGCCACACGAAGATCAAAAATCCACCGAGACCCAAAAAACCTTCTACCCGACAAATTATCTGGTAACCGGTCATGACATTATTTTTTTCTGGGTATCTCGAATGATCATGATGGGCCTTGAGTTCAAAAAAGATGTGCCGTTCAGAACTGTTTACATTCACGGATTAGTGCGCGACGGCCAAGGCCGCAAAATGTCTAAGTCGCTCGGCAATTCGGTAGATCCGATCGATATGATTGATAAATACGGTGCGGACGCGCTTCGCTTTAGTTTTCTAGCGCATTTGTTCTCGGGTAAAGATTTTAAATTCAGCGAACAGCGAGTTGAAGGCTACCGAAATTTTATGAATAAAGTCTGGAATGCTTCGCGATTTGTGCTTTCGAATCTAAGCGATTTCAAAGTACCTACTGAAAATACCCGCGCATTGCCTTCGAAAAACCATCTTTCGATTTTTGACCAATGGATAATTGCAAAACTTGCCGAAGTCGAAAAAACCGTGCAGGATGCGATGGAATCCGAAAGGTTTTCAGACGCCGCAACGGCACTCTATCAATTTATCTGGAATCAATTCTGCGATTGGTATATCGAATTCACAAAACCGATCATGTCGTCGGCCTCGCCTGAAGAAAAACAGACCACCCAACTGGTAATGGCACAGGTTTTAAACCGGACTATTCGGATGTTGCACCCGTTCTGCCCGTTCTTGACCGAAGAAATCTATTCGAATCTGCCGCTTAAATCCAACGCCTGCATCACAGATGTTTACCCAACTGTTGAAAACGATAAAGAATTGCTAGCCTTTGCAAGCCACGAAGCTGAACTGCAGATCGATCTAACAAAAGAAGTGATCACGGCCATCCGGAATATCCGCGGGGAAAACCGGATCAGCCCTGCAGTAAAATTGACGATCAGACTTGGCGTTACCGAAGGCGAAGTTCAGAAAATTTTAAGTTACAATCGTTCGGCAATCATGACCCTTGCAAGGCTTGAAAGCATGGAGGTCGGAAGCGACGGCGATCTCACCAAGTGTGCAGTAACACCTATTGCAATTGGTGATGCGCGTGTAAAAGTTATCATCCCCCTGGAAGGCCTTGTTGATTTCAATGAGGAAATTAAAAGGATCCAGAAAACTCTTGAAAAACTCGATAAAGATGTCAGTCTATTAAACAATAAGCTGTCGAACGAAAAATTTGTTCAGCATGCCGACCCGGATGTGATTGCTGCAGACCGCGTTTTATTGAAGCAGGCGAATGAACAAGTTGTTTCGTTGCGCGAATCTTTAACCCGTTTTCAGTAATTATTTAAATGAGGGCCATTATGAAAAGTTTTTTAGTAACATTGCTGTTTCTTCAGTTCGTCGGTTTTTCGTTGCTTGCGTCCGAGTCTTCGCTTTGTGAAAAATCGGCTGGCAACCAGATTTCATTCTCGCATCTTCTGCAGATCCGGATTTCGCCGGAGTTTTCCGTGATTACCTGGAATGCGCACAAATTGACCGATAGAAAATTTATGCCGGATCTCATTCAGTTGAGCCACGAAACCGATATTATTCTTATTCAAGAGGCTATGCACAATTCCGAGCTCCAAAATACTCTTACATCAAAGTTTGATTTCTCATTCAGTTTTAATAAGAGTTTTTGCACTTCTGATAAACAGGCCACTGGCGTTATGAATGCCTCGAGATACCTTTTGCAGAACAGTTCCACACTGGTTTCGCCTGATCTTGAGCCGATAACAAATACGCCAAAAGTTTCGGGATATTCAGCTATCAGAGTGCCTGAAATCGGCGTCGTGCATATTATTAATACCCACGGCCTGAATTTCGATCTCGGATCTAAATTTGATAATCAGATGAATAAACTCGCGCAGTTTATTCAGACACTTGA
>JANOJH010000050.1:0-6783 GCA_031408135.1 Bdellovibrio sp.
AAAGCCAAGGCATTGCGGGCCACTCTGCTGATCGAACCAGCGTTAATTTTTTTTCCAGGTTTCAGATTTAAAAAGTTTGGGCGCCGTTTTAAAATCCAGCCACGGAAAATGCCGGTTTAAATTCGGCTGCCTGAAAGCGGCCGCTTCAAACAGCAAAGTGCCCGACCCTACAAAGGGGTCGATGATCGTTAAGTTCTTATCAAGGCTGACCTGCTGACTTAGTTTTCTTACGATGTAAGCCGCGAGTGTTTCGCGCATGGGGGCCTCGCCCCGGAACGTGGCGTAGCCGCGCCGGTGCAGATGTTCGCCAGTCGTATCCAGACTTATCATCACACGGTCTTTATCCAGCCGAATAAAGACCGTGTTGGGGCTGTCATTCGTCAGTTTTATCTTCTTTTTCGTTAATACATGACCAGCAGCTTCGATAATATTTTTGTCGTTATTAAGTCTTGATTTATGCGATTCAACTTTCAATTTGAGTGTTTCACCCGGCAAATATTTTTCAAACTCCACTTTGGCAAAACCTTTTTCAAACTGATCGTAGTAGCGCGCCTCAAAATTGAAAATTCGAAGTAGCACCCGGTTAGCAATTTTGCTGAAAAAATTAATCTGAAAACCGAGATGATCCGCAACAGTCAACTGAATGCCGCCTCTTAAAATTTCGATTTCGGGAAATTCAGCGCGCGTTGGCAGCCCGTCCAGATCAATCATCTCGAACCAGAAACTTTTCATTTCGGCTACGAGCTCATTTTCATAATCTAAAGGACAGCTGACAAAAAACCGTGACATTAAAATCTCCAGAACATATCAAAAAATCCGTAGTAGCCGTCGGTCGGATCCAGCCGTAAATGCGTCACATCGGTGGCATTCAGGGAAACCTGAACATGCAGCCGATCAAACAGCCAGATATACGAAATATACCCGCCTAAAGCTTTTTTTTCAAAATTAAAACTCGGTCCGATCAGAAAACGGTCCCAATTATCAAGAATCACTTCGTAACCGGTCTGAAATGAGCTGGAAGTCAGGTATTTAAGGGCGGAAGCATCGCCTGAATTTGTCCAGTTCACGAGGCCAAGACTTAAAAACGTGTGCGAGATCAGCGAATCAGTCGAGGTAGCATCCCAGTAAAAATTCAAATTTAGCGAGTTTTCATCTTCCTGCGAAAGCTTCACAAATGAAAAACCGGCACTGAGTGTGGTGGCTTCGCTGTCATAAACCCTGGCCCGCAGATTTGCATTCGGCCTTCCGAACGCATTCACGGGCACCAATGTACCGATGGTGATCCAATCACTATAACCATAGTAAACGTTGCCGAAGTAATTAACCAAAAATTCTTTTTCATCCAGCGTCTGGGCCGTATCGCCGATGATAATGCCCTGATGCACGAGTGGCTTGTAACGCGACGAAATGTTTTTAAGTCCGCCTTTGAGCAACAATTCGGTTGAACCGGAATATTCGCGGTTGAACGAGGAAAGATCCAGCCGCTTGACGATGTCGCCCGCGCGGATAAAGTATTTTCGATTTTGTCTTTTTAATATCAGCCGAACTTCAAAATTGCCTTCGAATTTTCCCTCAAAGAGTTCGTCTGCACCCAGCACTTCAACAAACGCAATGACCCCGAGGCCCGGGCTTTGCGAAACCACGGCAAGGGTTTCGCCCGGATACCAGCCGCGCGACCGGCTTTCGGCAAGCAATTTATTTTCATCGGTGATTTGCTTGATGACGGCCTCATGAAAGGGCTCGAACTGCGCAATGCCCTGATTGCTAAAACTCAAAAATACAAAAAAAAGCAAAAGCTTTAAGTATCTACTTTGGGATGTAAATTCAGGCAGAATATTGAACACAATAATAAAAATATACCGATATAAAAGGCGTAGAACAACCCGTATTTATCGGTTAAATACCCAACGCCTGCATGCATGAATATAACACAGAAACTCTGCAGGCCCATAACGAAGGTTAAAAAACGCCTTTTTTGATAGCCGGTGATTTCAGAAATATAAACGACGGCCAAGGGGTAAAATGGGGCCATTGTCAGGCCGATAAACGCCAGAAAAAACGGATGAACCGTTAAGCCCAGGATTAGACTTAACAACGAAAGGCCCAGCGAAAGATTCAACTGCAATTTAAGCGGCAGCCTAAACGACTTAAATATAAAAAAGATCCGGCCAATGAATAAGAATATAAAAAATCCTGTGACGTAATTGCTGGATTCTTCAAGGTTCATATTAAAATAAGTCCGCATATAAAGCGCAAGCCTCGTTGAAATCAGAATTTCAGCACCGACATAACTGGCAAAGAAACCCGCAAACCAGAACAGGGTTTTAAAACTGCTTTTCTTGCCGTGAATCGCTTCATCATGTTGTACAAGACTGACAAACGCGGGGCTCGCTTTCGACCCGAGAATCATTGTCATCACAAAGAAAGCAAGAATCGACGTCATAATAAATGAGCTCTGCCACCGGCCTGCAAACATCGCCGGCGCGCGCGACGCCAACAATGGGGCCACAAGGCTTGATAATCCGTAAAGCCCATGCAGCAAGGCAAGCCCTTTGGTCTGCTCTTCAGCCTGAGTGTTTTCTGCGATCAATAGATTTTGCGCAACTCCGGTAGCACCGACACTGAAACCGAAAATAATTGCACCAACGAGGTAAACCGTAAACGTGGACGCCATACCCATTGCAAAAAGTCCGCAGCCCATCAAAAAAACCGATAGCGCCAGTAACCGATCTAAGTGAATTCGTTTAAGAGAATAGGCACCGAACGCATTTCCGAAAAATGCGGCCGTCGAAGCAAACGCAAAGCTCAGTGAGCCTTGCGAATTGGTGAGGTTAAAATACGTCAGCAATTCCGGAAACAGCGGCCCACGGATATTATCAGAAAGTCCCAGCACGAACATGCTCATGCAGGCAAAAATAACCGCCCAGCGGTTGCGGCGAAAAGTTCGGGTCGAATTTAGAAACATTATTTACGAGCCTAATACGGCTTTAATTATTTTAAAAGTGTTTATAAGCTGTTTTCGATTTACTTCACCCTGAAATTTTATCAGCGGCTCGTTCCGTAAGCACGGAAAGCTCGTTAAATCCGACTGCGCGGGGGTTTTGCCGTTATAAACCATAAAAACAAATGATTCCCTGATTAAATCCTGCTCGGTAAAACAACTGTTAAGCGCAAGAATCGAATTGCGCCAGTAATTGAATCTTTCAATCTGCTCACCGGCGGACTTTTTAGCAAACTGCTCTGCAAAGGTTTTGAATTTCGGGTACGTCGACTTGATTTCACCCTCAGACAATAAACCGTTGCGGTCTTTGTCGTAGGCTGCAAAAATGGATTCCACATAATGCAAAAGCGTGCTGAGGCTGCGCAAATCGGCCGATTCAAGCCTGCCCTTACTGGCTGCATCCAGCCGCGCAACACCGATCAACGCATCAAAGAAAGCCCTGAATCCGTCTTCAGTTTTTGCCGCTTCATCAAGATGCCTAACTAGGTAAGGCAGGTTAGAAAAATAATTCCGGTAATTGGCTTTAAGATCCAGAACCGCACACTCTTCGTTGTTCCAGTTATTTTCAAATACATCGAATTCCGGTAAATTACAATTGGCCTTTTTAAGTCCTAGGGCGATTTCATTGTAGACCTGCCCGCCGCCCGAAAATAAAATTCCAAGAAACTGAGTGGCCTCTCTGAAATTGATCACACCATCACCGTTACCAGACCTCGTAAATAAATTGGCCGAAACAAGATTACTTGGCCCGGAATTTTTCGAGCGCGGGTCAAATGATCTGATCTCGATACCGAATTTGTGAAACTCCGAATACCACTGCACAAGCCCCTGTTCATTGATACCGGCTTTTTTCATTTCTTTAACCCGCGGCGTCTGCCCCCAGCCTAAAATCAACTGGCGCGAAAGCATCGTGTAATACAAACCGCGCGAAAGGTCCATCCAGTTCTGGTCCCAGACTTCTTGGTTGGCGGCCAGCACAATTTTATTAAAACGGTAAATGGCCGGTGTTTTATCTGAAAATTCAGTTTTGATTTCTTCAATGGCCGCAACGATCTGTTCTTGCGCCGCCACGTCAAAGTCTCGCAGAATATCCACTGCCGCTTTAGCATCGAAGCCAGCAATTTTACCTTGCAGTTCTTTCAGCGAGATTCTCCTCTGCCCGCTAGCCGTCTCAATGAATCGGCTGAAAATCCGATAAACCGCCAGCTCACGCTTGATATTTACGAAGTTCGATTTTCTTAGCCCGCTGAATGCCGCGATATCACCCGCAAGACCGGCATCGAACACCCGTACCAATAAAGTCTTGTAAAAAGAAAGCGCGGTGTCTTTCGATAATTTCACCGGCAAAATGTCTTTTTTAAGTATTTCAGTCAGCAAAGGATCTATACTGTCTGACGAAATCATTTTTGACTTCCGGTACTGAATCGTGTTTTCAAGCAAATCGATCAGGTCATGCACATATTCGAAAGCATCGGCCAGCACCGCAGGGCCCGACATTTCAAACTTAACATAGCCATACACCTGAGTTGAATAAAGCCGCAGCACTTCTGTTAGATTATCAATATAAATGTGGCGTTCATTCACAGTAGAAATCTGCTCCTGCCCCACCAGTAAATTATTTACGGTTGAGGCCAGGGCTATAAGATCTTTTTCATCTTCTCCCACAAGATTAAGATTGATCGCCAGATTTTTCAGATCCTGAAACTGATAATTCGACTGCGAAAGCCTCGAGGCCTTCATCAGGTTTTTCAGGCTTAGATTCAGCTGTGTAAAACCGTTTTTAATCATTGTTTTTGAAAAAAGAACTTCGCTTTTACGGAATGTGATCAACTGCGCATAAGGCAACAGGTTCTTAACCTCTGTTCGCAGCACCAGTAAGTATTCGCGTAGCAATGAAATTTCGGCCTTGGTTATTTTCTGACTGCTGCCGCCAAGCAAGGCCGATTTTAAGGTTAAAAGATCCAGCACCGCCACCTTTGATACCTGAGCTTCCTGAATAAATTTATCAAAAATCTGGTGCAGCTCATCTGCAGTAAAGGCTTCTTTTTCAGCGACACCTTCAGCGCGCGTCTGAAACTCTTTCAGCATATTATCAAAACACGAAAACGTCTTTTCAATTTCGACATCGGTCGATTCCGATTTCATAAACTTTTTCAGATCAAGTGATACATTTTTAAGACAGCTCATCGCCTCTTTCTTGATTTCGATACTGATTTTTTCTTTAGGTTTGCCTTTAAGAAAATCACTGCAGCCGTTGAACAGCAGCGCCGGAATTAAAAAATAGAGACCGGATTTTTTAAAGATCATAACTGGCTCCCAGCCATAGCTGGTCTAAACTTTTATAAGGTTCAATGTTGGTTTGGATGCTGCTGTCGGTATCGATCAAAAGAAAATCCAGCCAGAACGCCCATGGACCTTTCAGGTTAAATGCATTCTTGAATTTTATCTGCCGAAAACCCTCTTTTGAGCTGGTTTTAAATTGCAGCGAAGAGTCAAATCGCAATTTCTTAAAGAAAATTTCAGAATACGCAACTTGCACCTGCAGTGCCTGCCGGTACAAGAACCGCTGCGAAAGTGAAGCCCGATCGGGCGAAGCATCCGGCCCCACATCGGTGACTTCACCACCGCTGGTATCGAGGTAACCCACAAAAAAATCAAAAGGCTTAAATTTATAAAAAATCTGCGGACCGAAACTAAAGGAAGGCTTGAATTCAGGCGCATTATAAAACGAATCAAACGAAGGCGACTGCGGACTACTATAAAGTAAAGACAACTGCGCAATGCCCCAGTCTTGCCGGTAACCTAGATCTGCGGCATAAGCATTTTCAAAATAAACCTTAGGCGCAATGTCCACCCGCACACGCGTTGTAACCAGCACGCCCTTATAGCCGAGTGCTAACTGATTCGCAGGCTTGTAAATACCGGCAAAATTCGCAAAATAACCGCTACCCTGCCCAAACCGCACCTGCGCACCGTACTGAGTCTGAAAAATAACACTGCTGGTTTCAGGCGTGGCTATATTGTAATCAAACGGCAGCGTCTGCCCCTGAAACTTCACATTCTGCGGAGGCGTTGCAAACCACGGATTACCCGATTGAAACTGTCCGTCTTTAAGCTCATAGCTTGCGCCCTGATCGGGTAAATACAGAGGCGAACCGAACAGTGTGAGCCCCCAACCGCTTTCATTCTTGTTCCAGAACAGGCCCGTCAAACCCTGATTCTCTGGCAACAGCGGATTCCATTTAAATTGCGGCTGAAAAATCCCGATGTTCCAGATGGTATCAAGTGAAGACCAGTTGTGTAATTTGCGGCCGATATGCAATACGGATTTTTCATCAATCCGGTTCGTGTAAAAGATTTCGCGGATGTTCAGAAAACTCAAAACCGAATTTTCCACTGCATACTGACCCGTGAGATTAATCTTAAACGCATCTTCAGACTTCGCATCGGATTTCAAAGTCGCGCCGATAAAAGCGAAGGATTTTTTATCTGTCGATTCATAATCCGAACTTAAAAAAGTCAGGCCTTGTGCCAACAACGACGTATGAATCTCAGAATGAGACACCGAACAGAACATGAAAATAAAACTAATCAAATAGATATGTAACTGGTGCATACTTTAGACTTTTCAAGTCTTATGCCTTATTTGCGAGCTGAAACTCAAATTATACGTTTTGGGCTTAAAAACAGCCCCCATTGGCAATGGCGGCTGGACAGATGCCGGTTTTTCATTTGTGAAGCTTTCGCAGGAAGATGAAAACTCGCTAAATTTGAATTTTTAC
>JANOJH010000093.1:0-2306 GCA_031408135.1 Bdellovibrio sp.
GAGAAAAATCTGAAGTGCGGAAGTCAGGAGAAACCAAAATGGACATGGTGACTGGAATGAACGGAAAAACATCTCCTGAAGTGCTTAGACGAATATGGAAAAATTATCAGGGAAGAATAAACCTGAACTTCTATTCCAGAAATGTCCTGCATGCCAATGTTTACGTTTTTGATTTACCCTACCGAAAGTCGGTGGCCTTTGTAGGCTCAGGCGCATGTACGCTTGGAGGCCTGAAAGACCAGGAAGAAATATTTTATAAGATTACCGATCCAAAAGAAATAGAAACAATAATGTCGTGGTTCACAAGTTACTTTGAGTTTTCAGAACCACTTTCGGAAAAATTCATCGAAGAGTATGAAGTGTTGATAAATAAAAATCGCGCCACCCTTTCCGAAGAGAGAAAACCTCCAAGGTCTGTTTACTGATGTAAACAGACCTTGGAGGTTTAATAACGAGGCAAACTAACCCACCAACTCCACACTCCTTTTAATAAAGCTGGTAAGATCCGCACCCGTTAACATATTCTGTGAAAGAAGTGCGAGGTCATACGCCTGCTTGGCAAGCTTGGCTTTTTGTTCTTCAGATTCAGCTTTCAATATTTTCTGCACAATCGGATGGTTGCCGTTAATGGCCACATTATAATTATCCGGCATGCTTCCCATAAAGGCCATTCCACCGCCACCTCCAGTTTTGGCCATGTCTTTCATCCTGCGCATCCACTCACTCATAGTGATGGTGACTGGAAGATCATCTGGTGATAGAGGCTCAATCGCGAGGATCATGCTTTTGTTGTTGATAGCTTTTTCAAAAACAGATTTAACACTCTCTTCTTCCTCCTTGCTAAGGATGCTTTCCATCTTTTCATCCTTTGCAATAAGCTTATCGATGGTTTCGCTATCCACTCGCTTCAGTTGCGTATTCTCCAGTTTCTGTTCTAGGTTACCAATGAAATGACTGTCCAACACTCCATTCATGAGCAACACATCGTATCCCTTGTTTTTAGCCGACTGAATAAATGAATCTTGCTTACCGGCATCAGTGGTATACACATACACCAACTGCTTGTCTTTGTCGGTTTGGGTGGGCTTTACTTTCTCTTTATACTCTTCAAGTGTAAAATATTGTGCCGCTGTGTTTTTCAATAAAGCAAAGTCTTTTGCTTTTTCGTTGAACTTCTCATCGCTGATGATGCCGTACTTTACAAAAATGCCGATGTCGTCCCACTTCTTTTCAAAATCCGGGCGGTCTTTTTTGAACATGTCCTGAAGTTTGTCCGCTACTTTTTTTGTGATATGCTGACTGATCTTCTTTACATTCGAATCGCTTTGCAAATAGCTGCGCGATACGTTAAGTGGAATATCGGGTGAATCGAGTACGCCATGTAGCAACATTAAAAAATCGGGCACAACATCTTTTACTTCGTCTGTGATGAAGACCTGACGTGAGTAAAGTTGAATTTTATTTTTTTGTACTTCGAAATCATTTTTCACTTTGGGGAAGTAAAGTATTCCCGTAAGGCTAAATGGATAATCAACATTCAGATGAATCCAGAACAATGGGTCTTCCGAGAAGGGATAAAGTTCTTTATAAAATTTAAGGTAGTCTTCGTCTGTAAGTTCCTTTGGTGATTTCGTCCACAAGGGAGCGGTATTGTTGATGATGCGGTCAACTGTGTTCGACTTGTATTTTGGTTTTTCGTCTTTGTCTACACCATCTTCTATTTGTTCTTCTTTTGTGCCGAATTTTATTTCTATTGGAAGGAACTTACAATACTTTTCAAGAATGCCCTTTAATCGAAACTCTTCTAAAAATTCTTCGGAGTCATCATTGAGGTGAAGGATTACATCCGTACCGCGGTTTTCTTTCTTTGCACCTGACAGTTCGAATTCAGTGGAACCATCGCACTCCCATTTAACGGCTTCGCTGCCTTCGGTAAAAGATTTAGAGATCACCTCTACGTTGGAGGCGACCATGAAGGCGGAGTAAAAGCCAAGACCAAATTTTCCGATGATGTCCTTGCCGTCCATTTTGTCTTTGAATTTTTCGACAAACTCGGTGGCGCCTGAAAACGCGATCTGGTTGATGTATTTTTTGATTTCTTCGCCCGTCATTCCAACACCTTTATCGCTAACGGTGATGGTCTTTTTCTTTTTATCAAAGCTGACTTCGATTCGGGTATCACCCAGCTCTCCTTGGAATTCCCCCATCGAAGAAAGCTTTTTCAACTTCTGGGTTGCATCTACGGCATTGCTCACCAATTCCCTTAAAAAGATTTCATGATCGGAGTACAGGAATTTTTTAATGAT
>JANOJH010000096.1:0-9756 GCA_031408135.1 Bdellovibrio sp.
TTTTAACACCCGAAAGAAAAGCTGTTTTTGATCAGGAAATTACTGAAGTTACCGTGCCGGCGTATTCTGGCGAAATGACAGTTTTGCCCGGGCACGCACCACTAATTACTACTCTTGGTACGGGTATTCTTAAGTACAAACTTAAAGGCGTAGAAAAAACTTTTAAAGCGGTTATTAGCCGGGGTTACTGTGAAGTGGCTCCTGACGCGGTAAATGTGCTAGCAGAGTTTATGCAGACGCCCGAAGAGGTTGTGTTTGAAAATTCTGAAAGAAATCTAGTGGCCGCCGAAAAGAAATTGGCAGTAGAAGTACTAAATGACGCAGACTTTGAGGCCACAGTTAATGAAACAAAAAAAGCCCGAGCGGCAATTAGTCTGGTAAAACACTAAATATAGACCAAAGCTAAGTGTAATCGGGCCGAAAAATAAGTATTATTTAAGAATGTCCAAAGTCTCTACACTAACTGCAGTCGTGATACTTCTTATGGTTCTGAGTTCGAATGCCCAACAGGGCTCGGGCCTCGTCGCTCTCGAAAAACAAGAAGACTATACAAAGGATTACAAAAGTCGCAGGGGCACTCATGGGGCACTGTTTTCGATCAGCACAGAAGCGTTCTATCCGATTGATTATCGTTCCCTGTACAAGGATGCCTATATTGAAGATATTATCGGTGAAGACAAAATTAATTTGATCGGGATCGAAATCGGCTACAAATACAATTTTGGACCGCTATCAGCAGCCATTCTCGGACAATTTTCTCAGGGATCAATCAGCGGAGCGGTCAAAGGCGACCCGACGACATTAAAAGTGGTTAAGCAAGGGTTCTCGGCGAGTGTAGCTCTCGATGGTATTTTGAGCGAGCCCTGGGTGGCGCCTTACGGGCAGGTTGGCATGCACCAGTTCAGCATCGAAGAATCCAGAACGGCAGATAGCGCATCAAGTGGTACGGCACTTTCCTTTAATTATCGATATGGATTGCTGTTTCAGATTGATTGGATTGAAAATCGCATTGATAAAAGCGCAAAAGCGGATCAGCTGAGGTCTTCAGGTTTGGAAAATACGTTTATCGACGTCTATTTTGCCAATTATCTGGCATCCAGCGGCGCGATTGACCCTGCAGACGCAGCAAGCGACGGAGACCCCAACATGTTTTCTTCCGGCGAAATGGGCATAGGCCTGAAAATGGAATTCTAAATCAGGGTGAGCAAATAATTTAACTCTTCATGCACGTTGGACCAGGTGATTGTATTCATTCGGATATTGAGCCTTTGGTCCGGGGTGATGGAATATTTTTTATTTTCTCGGGTTGCCAACTGAATTGCAGTTTCGGGACGAAGCCGAGTTCTCTCTGTAAAAATAAGTGAAATGTTTTTCAACCCCGCGCTGATGTCGCGAACGCCGAGATCTTTACACTGTTTTCTGATCAACATTAAACCCATAAGGTTTATGACTGGTTCAGGAATAGGCCCGAATTGATCCTTAAGCTCATCCTCTATCCGATCAAGCTCTTCATGCGAAGAAATTTCTGATAGCGCTTTATAGTAACTCAATCGGATTCGAATATCGGAAATATAAACATCTGGGATGAGTGCCGGAACTTTTAGATTTATTTCAGGATCGAGTTCTCGGTCTGCAATAGGTTCGCCCTTGGCTTCGGCGAGCGTCTCATTCAGCAAATCCATATAAAGTTCATAGCCAACCGAATTAACGTGCCCGGACTGAGTATCGCCCAAAATGTTTCCGGCGCCACGTAATTCGAGATCGTATTGAGCAATTCGGATTCCCGAGCCCAGTGCGGTATTTTCCTGAATCACCTTTAGACGCTCTTGTGCGGTTTTTTCAATTTTAAAATTTTTAGGCAATAGCAAGTAACAGAAGGCGCGCGCCTTGCTGCGGCCCACTCGGCCCCGAAGTTGATAGAGCTGCGAAAGCCCGAACATATGAGCCTGATCAATGTACATCGTGTTTGCATTAGGAACATCCATGCCGGATTCCACAATTGCCGTGCAGACCAGAATATCAATTTCATGATGAAAAAAAGCGAGCATTGCAGATTCAAGCTCTTCTTCATTCATCTGCCCGTGAGCAACCCGGATTCTGGCAGCAGGCGCGATTTGTCTAAGCTCATCTGCTAACGCATAAATTCCCTGAATACGATTATGAATAAAGTAGATCTGTCCGCCCCGGGCGATTTCTGACTGAATGCCTTTGCGGATAAGTTCAGGATCAAATTTTGAAATAAATGTCCGGGTTGGTAACCTGTCGACGGGGGCGGTATTTATTATTGAGAGGTCTCGCATTCCAGTAAAACTCATGTTCAGCGTTCGTGGAATCGGAGTGGCCGACAGCGTGAGCGTGTCTACTTCGGTTTTAAATTTTTTAATTTTCTCCTTGTGTGTAACACCGAACTTTTGCTCTTCATCCACAACTAAAAGGCCCAGGTTTTTAAAAACAACGTCCTTGCTCAGAAGCCGATGCGTGCCGATTAAAATATCGACCTTGCCGTCTTTCAACTCTGCAAGTGTTCGTTTTTGATCTGCAGGCGAAACAAATCTGTTGAGAGAACGGATTTCAAATCCCCAGCCCGAAAATCTTTTCTTAAATGTTTCGAGATGTTGAAAGGTTAAAACGGTGGTCGGCGCGAGGATTGCCACCTGCTTTTTGTTCTGCACGGCCTGAAAGGCCGCTCGCATTGCAACTTCGGTTTTCCCAAATCCAACATCGCCGCAGATAAGGCGATCCATGGGCTTGGGGTCTAAAAAATCCTTTTGAATATCAGCAATCGCCTTGAGCTGATCGTCTGTCTCATCATAGGGAAAGCCTTTTTCAAACTGAGTATAAAGAGCTTCATCCACGGGCATCGGTGGGCGCGTAATTTCGGCGCGTTTCGCATAAAGCTGTAAAAGCTCCGCCGCAATATCGCGCAAGTGAGCGCGCACTTTTATTTTTGTTTTTTCCCAGGCGGTTCCGCCAAGTTTGTCTAAAACACTGGTTTGAAACCCGCCCGAAAATTTTTGCAGCTGACCTACGCGGTAAACAGGCAAGTAAAGCTTATCTTTGTCTTTGTAAGCCACCTGAATGAACTCAGACTCGGTACCGCCGATATTCATAATCTTCAGGCCTTCGTAAACGCCGATGCCGTGCTTAATGTGAACGACCAGATCGCTTGGCTTCAGGTCTCCGAAAGCCAGGCTTTTTGCCTTAGCGGAAAACTGTTCGTAAGCATTATGGGTTGTAGAGCGCTGCTTTTTTCCGAAAAAGTCATCACTTCGAAGAAAAACGATTTTTTCTTCTGTTAACAAACAGGTTTCAGCCAATTCACGCGGGATAAGAGTAACGAGTTGCTGTTCTTCAACCCAATCTTCCCAGAGGTATTCGTCATCGGCGGCCACATTGAAATTGAGTTCCAGTTTTTGCAGCAATGCTTTAAGCCGGTCAGTTTGAGTCTGGTTTTTTACAGCAATAAAAATTTTGAAGCCAGCACTCTGCCATGCCGCCAGCCGAGGTTTTGCAGCGCTGATCCAGGCCTCAGAAGAGGGCGGTTGGTTTTGTGACAGTAGTGTGAATTCAGTTAATGGCAGAGATGAATAGGTTATTCGTTCTTCATCAGCCTGTTCCTCCTCAAAGAAAGCAAGATTTGAAAAATTGAAAAAATTTGAATCCGCGGGCCAGGGTAGATTTTCATATTTCAAACATATCTGTGCAGGCGGAGGCGCAAAAAGCACCGATGTGTTGCCCTGTCCGCTTCGGAACTCGGCGTCGAGTGACTGAACATATTCGTCTGCAGCCCGAGAGACTTCTGAAGTGTCTAAAAAAAACAGGTTAAGTTCGGAACTAAAGTAATCGAGAACAGTCGATAATTTTTCATAACAATACGGCAGAAGAAGCTCGCAGCCCGAAAAATAAGTTTTCAGGGAAATGGATCTGATAACCTCGTCGGCCTCTGCCGGGGTGAGTTCGCGCTGTTTGTAATCTGACCTTAAGTTTCTGATTATTTGCTCGATATTATTATCTGAAAGATCAAATTCATAAACAGGCGCAATATGCAGACTTGAGATTTCGGCCAAGCTTCTCTGATCAGAAATCGAAAAATTCCGCAGCGATTGAATTTGATCGCCAAAAAGCTCTATTCGAACCGGCAAGGTTTCGGCCGGCGAGAAAAGGTCAACGATTCCGCCGCGCAAACTATATTGACCAACGTCTTCAACAACTGGCGAAGACTGATACCCCAACGACGACAAGTAATTACTGAGGTCATCAGGAAGCTCATCCCCGAGAGATAATTTTTTACACCTCTTGCTGAAAGAGTAGAACGGTGAAGAAAGCTGCAACAGTGCTGAAATCGGAGAAATAAAAATGTCATTTTTTTGAGCTTGAGTAGCCCAGTAAAGAAAATTAGAGCGCGAGCTTCTGACCTCCGGAGAAGGGAATAGTCCCGAATAAGGCGAAACATCCCAAGCTCGCAGGACGTGAGACTTCAATACGGGCGAAAAAAACGCAATTTGCTGCTTTAAAGCCAAGGCGGCCTCTAAACTAGAAACAACAACAAGGCGCGGCAAACCATTAATTTCTTTAGACAAAGACTGAGACAAAAAATAAGAGGCCGCGGTCTCTGACGAAGAGCCGGTAATGTTGAACAGCTTTTTGTTTTTTTCAAATCCACGTAGAAGAATATCTTCAAGTCGTGTATTCATCGTTTGCCACTTTTTTGTCATAAATAGCGTCGGCTGCCTTTGATATCTTCTAGTCAAAGATTTTTGTTTGGTTTTTATAACTTAGCTTTGTACAATTATTTTGTATAACTATATAGTTGAAATTAAAAAGAAAAAGAAAAAGTTTTACGCGGTCACCGCGTTAGAATCTTATTCGGCTGGAGGGCGCATGCCACTTGGTGGAGTTATTTTTATTACTATTTTTATTGCGGTGTTCGGATTTGTTTTAATTCGACTTGCAAGGTTTACGGGCGGAAAAGCCAAAAAAACCAGCCAGTCCAAATTTGACATCTATGAGTGCGGCATTCCCGCTGAAGAAAAGTCTGATACGAAAATTTCGGTAAAATTTTACCTGACAGGAATTTTGTTCATCCTTTTCGATATTGAAGTTATTTTTATGTTCCCATGGGCAGTTAACTTCAGAAATTTTATAGCGACTGGCGCTGGCCCCTTTGTTTTCATCTCGATGTTTGTATTTCTCGCAATTTTTATCTTTGGGCTTTGGTGGGAAATCAAGTCCAAAGCATTGGAGTGGGACTAGATTATGACATCAATGGGAAGTAACACATTCGAAATTACCGTAAACTTAATCAAAACCGTTCTTGTTTTTTTTATGATGGTTCAGGCCGTTCCGATTTTAGTTTGGCTTGAGCGCAGGGGCTCAGGCTTCATTCAGAATAGATTTGGTCCAAATCGCGTCGGTCCGCTTGGTCTGATGCAACTTCTGGCCGATGCCGTAAAATTTTTGGCAAAAGAGGATTTCGCACCCGAAAAGGGCAATCGCTTTATGTTCTATGCGGCTCCGGTTTTTGCTCTGATACCGGCCGCTATTGCATATATGGCAATTCCAATGTCGGTACCGTTGAAATTGGAATCTTCAACTTTTTTAATTCAGGGCTTTGATGTCAATATCGGTATTGTTTTTATTCTCGGGGTTTCTTCTTTGGCAGCCTACACTATTTTAATGGCCGGCTGGGGCTCTGGCAGCAAGTTCTCGCTTATGGGCGCCTTGAGAGCTTCGGCTCAGATAATCTCTTACGAATTGGCGCTGGGCCTTTCGATTGTCGGCGTAATTTTGCTTTATGGAACATTCAATCTGACTGAAATGATTAATCAACAGCATGGGCCTTTGCTGTTTTCAGCATTCGGCTATACGGTGACGTCGCCCTATCTGCCAAACTGGGGTGTTTTTTATCAACCGCTGGGCATGATTTTGTTTTTTGCCGCCACCTTTGCCGAATCCAATCGCCTACCCTTTGATTTGGCCGAAGGTGAGGCTGAACTTGTTGCCGGATTTCACACGGAGTACGGCGGATTCAAAATGCTGATGTTCTTTATCGGCGAGTACGGCCATATGATGATCGCCTCCGGACTGATGACAACTTTTTTCTTCGGCGGATACAGTATCTGGAATTTTACGCCACAGGAAGTTTATCAGTTTATTTTCGGACTCGTCGGCTCGGAACTCCTTGCAAATATTCTGAATACAGTTGTTCACTTTCTTTCGTATAATATTAAGTTTGCAGTATTTCTTTGGATTTTCATCCATGTCAGATGGACGTTGCCTCGTTTCAGATATGACCAGTTAATGGATCTTGGTTGGAAGACGATGCTTCCGTGGTCATTGGCAAATGCAATGATTACAGCGTCTGCTATTTTTGCCGCGACTTATTTTATTATTCAGTAATTTTTTAGGAGATAAAATGACATCAGATGCATTTTTATTTTGGTTTCTGGCTTTTGTTACGATTGTAAGCGCGCTCTCGGTTGTGTTAATGACCAATCCGATCTATTGCGCCCTTAGCCTTGCAATGACGATGGTAAGCGTGGCCGCAATATTTGTAATGCTACAGGCCTACTTTCTTGCGGGAGTTCAACTCATCGTTTACGCCGGCGCCGTTATGGTTCTTTTTGTGATGGTTTTAATGCTATTCGATTTAAAGCACGAACTTCAGGCTTTCAGCAGAGGAAAATTTACAGGCGCGATAAAAATTGGCGCCGTTGGAATATTGTCGGGCTTAATCGTCGGCGCCGTTGCGAGGGCGCTGATTATTTCAGAGCCGCAGGATAAAATAGCGGCGGCCTCGCCTACGTCGGCCACGAGACCGCTAGCCGAGCACTTGTTCTTCAATCATGTTTTCGGCTTTGAAGCTCTCGGCGTTTTGCTATTGGTAGTAGCGGTGGGAACAGTGGCTCTTTCAAGAAGCAAAGGTGGAACTCATGATACAAACTGATGCCCTGCACGTCATAACAGCCAATCACTATTTGATTTTATCGGCGGCGCTTTTCTCGATTGGAATGGCCGGCGTCCTTTTAAGAAGAAACATTATTGTGCTTTTTATGTCGATCGAACTTATGTTAAACGGAGTGAACATCAGTTTTGTTACATTCTCACATTATTTCGGGAAGGTCGATGGCCAGGTAATGGTATTTTTCGTCATGACCATTGCTGCCGCAGAGGCCGCTGTGGGGCTTGCGTTGGCCGTTTCAATTTTCAAGCGATTTAAAGAAGTCAATATTCGGTTTTTCGAGCATCTGAAGGGGTAATCATGAATCATGAAACGTTGATTGCAATTTTGTTACTGAGCCCGTTTTTAGGTTTTATTTTGAACGGCGTCAGGTTTAGAAGTTCGAATTACCTTCTGGCCGGCGGCATTGCAACAGGAGCCGTTTTTATTTCTTTTGCCTGCGCCGTTGCATTGTTTGTAGATCTCGTTGGCCTTCCACCGGAGCAGCGCAGGCTTGTAGCCAGTTTTTTTGAATGGATTAGTGTTGATAAGCTTAAAATCAGTGCGGGCTTTGTTGTTGATCAGATCAGCGCAGTTATGATTCTGATTATTACCGGCGTAGGCGCCCTCATCCATTTGTTTTCAATCGGATACATGCATCACGATAAAGGCGTAACTAAATACTTTGCCTACTTAAATTTCTTTATTTTTAACATGTTGATTCTTGTTCTCGGAGACTCGCTACTGACAATGTTTGTGGGCTGGGAAGGCGTCGGACTTTGCAGTTATCTGTTGATCGGATTTTGGTTCAATGATTCTGCAAAAGCTGCGGCCGGAATGAAGGCGTTTATTACAAATCGCATAGGCGACGCAGCATTCATTCTAGGAATGTTTATTTTATTTTTTACTTTTGGAACACTGAATATGCACGAGCTCAACGGCTTGGCGCCAACGTTGGTTGAAACCGGTTGGCTAGGCGCTGTAACATTGGGAACCTTGATGCTTTTCATCGGAGCCACCGGAAAATCGGCTCAGATACCTCTTTACGTTTGGCTGCCGGATGCGATGGCGGGCCCGACGCCTGTTTCGGCACTGATCCACGCGGCGACGATGGTCACAGCGGGTGTCTATATGATCGTTCGGCTGAATCCGCTGTTTGTAGTTGCCCCTAATACAATGATGGTCGTTGCAATTATTGGTGCCGCAACTGCAGTGTTGGCGGCAACAATCGGACTAACTCAAACCGACATTAAAAAGGTTCTTGCCTACTCTACAGTATCACAACTGGGCTACATGTTTTTGGCGGTTGGTGTTGGAGCTTTCGGGGCCGGCATGTTTCACTTGATGACCCATGCCTTTTTTAAAGCCCTTATGTTCCTCGGATCAGGTTCTGTCATTCACGCCATGCACGAAGAACAAGACATTCGCAAAATGGGCGGACTTAAAAAATATTTGCCGATTACCCATTTTACTTTCTTATTGGGCTGGCTTGCAATTATCGGAATGCCGCCTTTTGCCGGCTTCTTTTCAAAAGATGAGATTTTATGGTTGGCATATTCTTCGCCACGCGGGCACGTTTTGCTTTGGGCGGCAGGCGCAATCGGCGCAATGCTGACCGCATTCTATATGACAAGACTGATGGCGCTGACTTTTTGGGGAAAATCCCGGGTAGATAAAAAAATTCATCCACACGAGAGCCCCCTAGTAATGACAATTCCCCTAATTGTACTTGGCGTGCTATCTGTCGTCGGTGGATGGGTTGGAATTCCGCATGTGATCGGCGATGTACTGGGCCACGTGCCGAATTTTCTTGAGCACTGGTTTGAGCCGTTGATTGCCAAGTTACCCGAAGTCAGGGCAGCGCACTCGGCAGCTGAAGAATGGTCTTTAATGGGCGCCTCCGTTTCGCTTGCAGCAATTTCAGCATTGGGAGCAGCCTACATGTACCTTAAAAAGGAAGGCGCAGCCGAAAAAGCCGCAGAAGCTTTTGGATCTCTCTATAAAATCGTTAATAACAAATACTTTGTTGATGAGGCCTACTTTGCCTTACTAATTAATCCGCTTGTAACTGCCAGCAGAAATCTTTGGTATTACGTTGATGTGAATGTCATCGATAAGGCCACCTATTTCGTTACAGATCTTGTTCGAGGAAGCGGCTCTTTTGTCAGATCTTTACAAAATGGAAACATGCAACAATATGCCATGTATGTCGTTATCGGCGTTGTTGTGGCTCTTTCATACATGTTGGTGGGGTAGAGTATGATATTATCTCTTTTAGTTTTTTTACCTGTTTTCTTTGCACTTGTTGTTGCCTTGTGGCCCCAGAAGAGCACAACCAGACACTTGGCGCTTGGGTTCTCGTTCATCCAATTTTTACTTTCGCTGGTTATGATGCAGGGATTCGATTCTAATACCGCTGCTTTGCAGATGGTCGAAAAAACTCTTTGGGTTGAGCGCTTCGGAATTTCATATTTCCTCGGAATTGATGGCATTTCGCTGATGCTTGTTATGCTGACAACCTTTCTGACCCCCGTGATCATTCTTGCGTCTTGGAAATCAATCGATGAAAAAATAAAAGGTTTTCATTCGTGTCTTTTCATTCTGCAAACGGCGATGCTGGGTTCGTTTCTTGCGATGGATGCAGTTTTATTTTACGTATTTTGGGAGCTCTCGCTGATTCCTATGTATTTCATAGTTGGAATCTGGGGCGGAGCCAGAAGAATCTATGCGACGATCAAGTTTTTTATTTACACAATGGCCGGCTCTTTACTGATGCTCTTGGCGATCATTTTCATGATGAACTTAACGCCCGAAGT
>JANOJH010000125.1:0-2418 GCA_031408135.1 Bdellovibrio sp.
GGACGCTCAGGTTTAAAATGGAAAAGTGGCTGGCTCTTGTGGGCCATACGTCTTTAATGAAAAATAACGTCGAACTCGGGCCAATAAAAGTAAAGCATCTGGCCGGCGAAATGGTCCAGGTTATGCATTTAAAAGATTTCAGCTTAGAAGCCAAGAAGATCGCAAAAAAGTGGCAACATTTATGGGATGAGCGGCTTATTATAAAATCAAACGCGGCTAATATTCACAGGAAAGCGGCGTAATGCCTGAGGCGGTGAAAAATCAACTTCTAACCGGCAAACGTCATCTCCGGCGTGAACGCAGGCTACTTCTTTAACTTTTGCGGGTGGGTGCCCGATGTAACGAGGCACATTGGCAGTTAAACCGCATTTAAGTTGGCAGACCGAAGCGTTTCCGAGATGTCTAATTCCCGATTCTGCGGCCACATCGGCGTTTGTTAGGTACTCCACGACCAGATTTGTACTCGTGACACTTTTAATTTTGTATGTGCAGTTTTGTTCAAAGAGCCTCATGCAATCATTAAAGAAAAACTCGTAAGCCTCTTTGGCTGTGGTTATTTCCGAAAAAAGCTTTGCGATTAAAGTACTTTTATTGGCCTCAAATGTATAGGCACCCATTGCAAAAAAGTCGGCCTTCTGAAACTGGCGCAGCCGCAGGTATTCACACAAATCTGTAATGAACTTCATGCTGATCGGCGCAAAGGGATTCTGCAAGGCGCTTTCAGATATCTTCAGTTTGCGCATGGCCTCGAGACGTAAGCGCCAGCCCTCAGATTTTTCCAGAAAATTAACCGATGAAATTGAGGTTCGCATACGCCCGAAGGCCGCTTTAGAATAGATTTCAGGTAGCGCGGAATGATCACTTTTTTCGAAGTTCATAGCTAGGGCGGAATAATTGATGTTTCCCGCCAGAACATCCCGGCTATTCAGGTTGAAATGCTCCGCTACGCGCGCAATCAGGGTTTCTGTGGGAACGGCCCGACCCAATCTGATCAGTTGATAGTCTATCCAGGAAAGTTGCAAAATATCAAACCATTCAGTACGTGTCGTATTGGTGGTCACTCGCAGACGCTCAAGTGTATTAGCGACTGAAGGCGACCGATTCTGATTAGAATTGAACATTAACGACATCTTAGATTCCTCAAAAGTAATACGAATTTTGCACGTTTTGCCGCACTCGTCAAATTTAGGCCCTACCTTATTCCAGTAAGAGTAGATTTTATAGGTGTGTACAAAAGATATCGGCTACCATTTTCCTATGGTAATTCTCAGCGGTCTTGTTTGTGGAGGTTTGGCAACTTTAGTAATGGATTTGTTCGCCGTCTTTTTGATTCGAGCAAATGTTTTGAATTTACAAGGTATGCAGATCGTTCCCTCTCTCTTGGGCCGCTGGGTCCACATCATAATGGGTCGCCGTCAGGTTTGTTTAACAGATATCAGGTCTGAGCCTTTCTTGTTGGCAGAGGCGCGTACCGGGATGATTACGCATTATCTGATCGGTTTTATTTTCGGAGCATTTTTTGTTTTTGTAGCCGGGCATTTTCAACTGCAGAATTTTGCTCTGATCTATGCCGGAATAATTTTCGGTTTTCTTACAAATATTTTCCCGTGGCTAATAATGTACCCCGCGATGGGCTTTGGTGTCTTTGGCCGCAAGCTTGCATTTTTTAAGCAAATACTATTATTCAGCCTGATAAATCATCTGATTTACGGGTTTTTTCTGGGCATCTTTGTGAAATTGATTAAAATCTTAGAGATGACGCCGCTTTGAAAATTTCTATTGTCTTGCGCTTCATGCAATTTATTATTCTGATTAGGTATATCAAAACAGGCGGTTGTGCATGAAGCATTTCTTAATGACAGTGATTTTTTCAGCGGGATTTTTGAGTTCGTCACAAGCATGGAGCTGGGGGGCGCTGGCTCACAAAGCCTCGGCAAAAGTGGCGTGGCATTTTCTCGATTCTTCGACCAAAGAAAAAGTAACCGCACTCTTAAATGGCGGAACTATTTCAGATGCCTCTGTCTGGCCGGATTCCGCAAGGGCCAATCCAGAATGGAAATTCACGATCTGGTACCATTTCGAAAAAGCACCTGACAATTACACCTATCTTGATAATCTTAAAAGGCAAGATGACAGAACCCGCAAATTGGGCGGGCTTTTGGAAGCGCTGTACGTGGCTGAAGACACACTGAAGGATCCATCGGCTTCAAAAGTCGATAAAGAAAATGCGCTTAAATTTGTTGTTCATTTTGTGGGAGATATTCATCAGCCGCTACACACCGGGCGCATCGAAGACAATAGCGGAAATAAAATTCCGGTTAAGTGGCTGGGCTTTGATACAAATCTTCACAGCGTCTGGGATTCTCAGATGATTTATCTGGCTTATAAAAATCAGTTTGTGGATCAGGCGGCGGATCA
>JANOJH010000138.1:0-1417 GCA_031408135.1 Bdellovibrio sp.
TAAATGCGGGGTTATAGATTTTGAGAAAATAGAGAAACAGATTAAAGCCTCCTCCACTTCAGGCCACTCTTCCATTTAGTTATTTGGATAGCTTTCAAAAATTACGCACTTTGCGTAACGCACTTTGCGTAACGCACTTTGCGCAAAAACCACTAAAATGAATCCTTTTACTTTATATGGCTATGAAGGAGCCGACTACTTTTGCGATCGCGAAGAAGAGACAGGACGATTGTTGAATGCCCTGCAAAATGGCAGGAACACCACATTGATTTCTATGCGCAGGTTAGGAAAAACTGGGCTGATACATCATAGCCTATCAAAGTTAAAAAGGGAGTTTGATTGTGTGTATGTGGACATCATGGCTACGTCAACCTTGACAGAATTTACAGAAGCTTTCGGTAAAGCAGTGCTTAACCAACTGGAACATCCAGTTGTAAAGTCCTGGAATACCATCTCGGATTTATTCCGGAAAATAAAACCTGTTTTTAGTCTTGATCCGCTGAGTGGCGTGCCTCAATTGGAGTTTGACTTGAAAAACAATTCGGAAAGTGAAATCACATTAGAAGATATTTTCAAATTTCTTGAAAAACGTAAAAAGAAGGTTATCGTTGCAATTGATGAATTTCAACAAGTAGTAGGGTATCCTGAAAAAAAAACAGAAGCTTTACTACGAACACACATTCAGCGTTTGAAAAACGTCAGGTTTATTTTTGCAGGAAGTCAAAAGCACTTGCTTACAGCCATGTTTAATGATGCGTCACGTCCGTTCTATCAAAGCACTGAATTTATGTATTTAAAGCGAATTGAAAAGGACGCTTATGCAAAATTCATAAACCGACACTTTACTCTAGCTTCAAAAAAAATAGCACCACTTAGCATAGATGAAATTCTGGAATGGACCAAACTTCATACTTTCTATGTTCAGGCGCTTTGCAACAAACTATATTCATTAGACGAAAAGAATATAGATAATAAAACCGTGCACCGCATGTGTCTTGATATTTTAAGACAGAATGAAGGTACCTTTATTAACTATAAAAATCTACTACCAACACAACAGTGGAACTTGTTGAAGGCAATCGCAAAAGAGGACAGTGTGAGTCGCTTAAACCAGAAAAGTTTTCTTAATCAGTATCATCTTAGCGCAAGCTCGGTGCAGCGTTCTATTAAGGCGCTTTTACAACGAGAAATGGTGGTTGAGGAAGACGGGGTTTACCAAGTCTATGATGTGTTTCTTGGCCGATGGCTTGCGACTAAATTCTAAGCCCACACTTTCAGTCCTTCGGAACAATTCTTGCAAATCTCTATTTCACTTCTCGATCTCAATAGTGAAGCCCTGAACTGATTGTAGGGATTCCCTCTCCAGATTTCTTCAAACGTGTTGATAGTAAGATCACCCAAAACAAAGTGAGCGTCT
>JANOJH010000139.1:0-5734 GCA_031408135.1 Bdellovibrio sp.
TGAACAACAGGTGAATAATCTTCAGTCGATTCTGACTCAATCTGAATTCGGTATTCATATTTTATTTGATAACTCACTCATTGCCGAAGTTTTTAAGCAGCCCTATTCAGAAGAAATTTTTTTTGAAATCGAAAATATTAAAAAAGTTCAGGATGATATTCTGACACTCCTGCAGTTTAAAACTTTGAATGAGAAATGTAACTACATTAATTCGCTGACAGAAGAAGACAAACACCGCGTCGTCAGGGCATATTTCTACATCATTGAAAATAATCTGCGAACCAGCCAGAAACTGCCGCATTAAAGATTGTCGTTTTTTGCGCCGATAAGCAGGCATGGTTTTTCTTGTAGTTTTATTCTTGTCGATTTCAGCCGGAGCCGAATACCGCGTCTTCACCCTGCATATTATCAATAAAAAATCGCAGGCAACCAAACAAGTGGAAACCACCCTTGATCCTATACAATATTCAACATTCTACCCGCTGAAATCCGATGAGGAAATCTCGTACATCGAAACCTGGCGCTGCCTTGGTAGAACAGATTTTTTCAAATCTCACTGCAATAACCCGCGCCTGAACCCGACCAACGACCTGTTTCGGGCACCAGCCAAAGCCCAGAACTGACGATTATTCCCACTTTGTAAGACCGCAACTGTATTTTTTTGATACACTGACTCCATGGCAGATTCAGTTCAAAACAAAAAAACTCAGCAAACCTACCTGCGACAAATCAATCAGGAAAAGGCAGAACGACGCCGCGAAATCATGACAAATCAGAAAGACGACATCAAGTCAGTACGTGATTACTACGTCGATCAGACTAAGCAGCTAGAATCCGAGTCTGCTGCAGCCATCAGCCATATCAATGAAGAGTCGCGCCAATTAGCAGCCGCTCACCGCCAGCAGCGTGCTGAACAGGCGCAGGCCGAAGCTCAGCAGAAGCGCTCAGACCAGCAGGCCTCAGCGGCAGCGCGCGCTACCAGCTCAGCACAATCTGCCCCGACCTCTGAAAATATTGATAAAAAAAAAACACCTACAGCCGTAAAACTCCCGTAATTCAAAATTACGAAACCAAAGAAAATGATAACTTCTACCGTGTGCAGGATCGCGGAAGCCGCATGTCTGAAGATGGCGATGTCTACGTCATCGAAGCTTATGCGCCAGAGCATGAAAAAGACAACCTGCGTGTCTCGATTCAGCGGGATAGAGCGGTGATTTCTGGCCAGCGGAAGTTTGCTGATGAAGCCCAGGATGACGTCAAAAATATTAAAACGAACAATTATCAATCTTTCCGCGAGGAATTCAAATTTGAACGTCCGGTCAGCCAAGAGGGTATGACACGGGAACGCGTCGGCGATTACATTCGATTTTCAATTCCGAAATTAGAAGCCATCAAAGAACCAAGCGAAAAAAGCTAAAATCCTCACTCACCTATCAACTGCAGAACTTCTTTCATCATGAATTGACGTTTTTGGGTTAGTTCATCGATCTGGTCCAATTGAGCATGAAGCTGCTCGATCAGGTTTATTTTAATTGAAGTATTGTCGGCCATTTCATTATAAACAACGACATCACCGAATTCCAATTTATTTACACTGAAAGTTTCTTCGGTCAGTTGCGGGTTTTTTGTCGATTCCAAGTTTTTCATTCGTTCGCCTTTTTCTAAAAATCTTTTAACTATTTAGCTATCTAGCTACTTATATTCGCAACTAATCGCACTTTTATCAGTCGTTGCCAACTGAGTTCGGTTTGTAAATGCCGCTAGATGCGTGGCCATAACCGTTGTCCCATCCCGATGCTTGAGTCCGAGTAAATGACCCATTTCATGAAGTATTAAGGCTTCGAAACTGTAACCATCTCTTGCAGTTTGTCCCAACTTTTTCAAGCTGTAAGATCCAATCAATTGCTGAGGATTTTGATCATAGTAACTGAAGTCATAAGCGTTGATACGAATATCTGCTTCTTGAATCTGATCACCAGCCCAGTAGACCGATGTTCGACCCTGCTCAGAAGTCTTATTCGACTCCCATTCCGATAAAAAGTAAATACCATTTTTCTGATCCCTGGACGGCGCACCCGACAACTGTATAGAATCTTCAGAGATATCAATTACTTTGTGTCCAACCTCTCGCTCCCATGTCGCAGCGGATCTGTAAATCGCAGCCCGCAATTCAACCGGAACCGATTCATGAATAACAATTTTTACAGTGGTTTTAGAGTCGGTTTTCCAGGAAATTCGCTGGCCGTAGATGTTTTGCACAAAACCGCAATCTTCCTGGGGCCTCGGAGCACAGGAGCTTAAATAGTTCGCAACTATGATTAAGACTCCAAAAAAGAAAAGTTTTCTCAGTTTAAACATCTACTCTTAGTATTTCAAATAGCCGACCAACTAATTTCATCTGAAAACCACTCTATTCGAGTTGAACGTCTCAGATTGAGATCGCAGACTTTTTTCGCGACACGCTGCTGTCTAACTTTTGATTATAGGGTTCATTAGCCCGAGTCGAGAGATATTTCGCAACTAGTTATGTGAATTAAATTAACTACTTAGAAAGCAACCTGGCACCACTAAGATTATCTTATTGAAATCATTAATTTTTCTAAATTGGCAAGCCAGTTGCTATGTACCAAAGTAAGACAAGTCTTCACTCCACCACGATCGTGGGCACCAATGAGTGATCAAATCCTACCACATACTTCCTTCGCTGGAAGGGGCAAACACCCCGGCCTCCAGCCCGCGCGCGTTAAAAGGTAAAAGGTGCCAGCCACCTTTTCATCGCGGATAATCTACCCATAGGAGACCGCATGTCCATGAAGCACTTTATAAGCCTTTCCGTTCTACTCTTAGCAATCGAAATATTATTTACGGCGTGTACCACTAATCCCAATAAAGCCAAAGATATCGAAACGAAACTTGAAAACTCATCTGCAGTTAATGGCGAAACTTCACTCGGCATTAAAGACGGCAACATGGTGGTTCAGAAAAAAGTCATGATGAATGAAGAACTCCGCAAGATACAATACGAAGTATACGAACTTGAAGACCGCGTTTACGGAAATCGAAAATACGGTTCATTGGGCCTTTACGGTGTTTTACGTGATTGCAAAATGCAGCTCTCAGATACTAAAAACGGTGGCGACGGCAAATTGAAATGGACCGAACCTATCGATCGCGTCACGGATAAGGAAGAGGACTTCAAGATCGGTCTCGATGAGGAAAAAAAGCTTGTGGGTGTTTCTGAAGAGTTTCTGGCTGACCGTATTCAAAGGTTCAAGAATTATCAGAATGTTCTGAACAAACGTGAAGATGAATACGAAGAAAAAGTTACGATTTGCAAAGCTGATTTAAAATCCAAGAAAAATTAGTGTAAAGAATTCTTATGTAAGTGGTCGCGTATTTCGACCACTTGGTCCACTCTGAAAGAGTAGGGCTTACCGCACATTTGGCAAATCACTTCGGGTTCTTCCTTTTTATCGATCATATCCTGCAAATCTGCTTCGCCCAGCACCTGTAGTGCAGCCATAACCCGCTCTTCCGAGCACGGACAGAAATAGCTGACTTCATGCGGGTGTTCGAGTTGCGTATAAGGAATGCCTTCAAGGAAGGGTTTTACGAGGTCGGTCGGCTGACCGCCATCCCGCAGTATTTTTGAAATACTCGGGTTTTTAGTATCGGCATTACTTTGCAGGAGTTCGACTACGGATTCCTCGACCCCCGGCATAACTTCAACGATCACGCCACCGGCTTTGATAACTTTGCCTTCCTGATCAAGATAAATTCCCAGCGCCACAATCGAACGGATCTGATGCGACTGATGCAGGTAATGGGCGATATCATCACCGATTTCCCCGCTGACAATTTCAACCATGCCGTTGAAGGGTTGTTTCTGAAAAGGTGTGTGCCGCGCAACGGTCAGTGTCCCGCTGCCAAGTGCGTCCGATAATTTCAAACCGCCCTCGTAACTTTTAGGCTGGTACTGCGGATTCGGCGTATAGGCCCTGACCCGCCCTTCAAAATCGGCTTCTGCATAAATGCTTTTCAACGGACCATTACCTCGGAATAAAAGGCCGATTTGCTGCCGGTCTTTTAGTTGCGCCGCCAACAAAAGGGCGCCGACCATAGCCTTACCCACACCTGAGGTTGCAACCGGAAAAGAGTTATGGAGTTTTTGCATTTCGATGACCACTTCGGTTGCATCAATTGCTGCCGCTCGCAGAGTAAGATCATTGGAAACAAATCGGTGTACTTTAGCCATGGCTCAATCTATCAAATCGCTTGGGTTGACTCAAGAAATAAGGTAACCTCCACGGTATGAAATTTGTACTGTTCCGACACGCCCATAAAGGAAACTCACCCTACGATGACCCCGAACTGAGCTTACAGGGATTCGAACAGGCCGCTCTCATTCTGGAACTGATAAAAGATGCAAAAATTCCGGCGCCAACGCACTTATTTGTTTCACCCAAACGTAGAACCGGCCAGACCTTTTATCCGATCAGTAAAGAATTCAATCTGCAAACTCAGATCCGGCCAGAACTCGATCAGCGGAACATGCAGGAAAACAATGTTGAATTTAAAAAGCGGATCATTAATTTTCTGAAGCTGCTGCAGGAAATAAATTCTCCGGAAGCGGTAGTGTACGCCTGCACTCATTTCGACTGGATTGAAGAAGCAATGACCTTAATAAACTCGGATAAAGACCTGAACTCATTTGAGTTTTCACATTGGTCGCCGGCACAGCACCTGATTTTTGAAAGACAGCGAGATCTTTGGAAACTTCAGAAAAAAGGAACTGTAAAATGAACTCAGTTCTGACAAAAAACATTTGGGCCGTGGGCCGAAATTATGCAAAACACGCAAGCGAAATGAAGGCGGATATCCCAACTGAACCTTTCTTTTTTCTGAAAGCCGGCACTTCCGTTGAAATGGGCTCAAAAATAAGCCTCCCTGCCTGGTCGGAGGATGTTCAGCACGAAATTGAAATTGCTCTATGGATTGATGAAAATTTAAACTACAGCCATTTCAGTTTAGCCTTGGATCTTACGGCCCGTGATGCTCAAAATGCGGCCAAGGCAAAAGGACTTCCCTGGACGCTTGCAAAATCATTCATCGGTGCTTGCCCGATTGGCCCATGGATCAGCCTTAACGAAATTTCTGATGTTCAGACCCTGCAATTTGAGTTGGCTATTAACAATAAGCCTGTGCAAACGGGTCGGGCTTCCGACATGATTTTCAAACCTCAACAGCTTCTTGAATACCTCAAACTGCATTTCCCGCTGGCACCCTACGATGTTATTCTAACCGGTACGCCCGAGGGTGTCGGCCGCCTCAATAAAGGGGATAGCCTCGTTGCCACTTTACAGAATGGAAAACACAAGGTTTTAACTTGCCATTGGGACGTCATTTAGAGCAAACTCCATCGGGCTTACGCAAGAGGAGTTTTTATGCAAGACACTCAGACCAAGATTTTATCTCTGGGCGAAGAAATACTGAAAAAAATTGAATCGCAATCAAAGGCTTCTTTGTTTTCAAAAGATTTCTGGTACGGATCCATCATGGAATGGTCGATGAAAAATGAAAAATTTAAAACCAACATGTTCCGATTTGTTGACGTCTTACCTGCGCTGAATTCCGGCGAAGATGTCGCCAAACATCTGAAAGAATATTTCTCAGAGGGCGGAAAATCCGAGTTACCAGCGGTATTCAATATGGGTCTCGGGCTTGGCTCACTTGC
>JANOJH010000178.1:0-2728 GCA_031408135.1 Bdellovibrio sp.
ACGGGAAAAGAGCTTTCACTCACGAGTATTGATAAGAAATAAGCTCAATTTTTGCATTTAAATTTTCTTTCTGATTGAGAGGAAATTTGAATGCAACAGAGGGAACTGGTGTAGGCTATTAGTTGAAGAATCGCTTTTACATACTAATCCAGCCAATTTTTAAACCTAGAATTTCAGTTAAATGGCTTTTTTAGATTTTAATTTTTGCAGATCTTGTTGATCCTGAAAGACTCCCATTAGTTCTTGAAATGCCTCTCGGATTTCATCGCGTGTCATTGGCTTATGTGGTTTTTCATCTGCCCATCCGGAACGCCAATCTTCGGTGCGTGTTTCATCTTTTCTTACAACAGAACGCGTTCCCGTGCGATCAAATCGGCAAAGTAATAAATCAATGTGTCCGTGATTGTCATAGATTTCGAACCATTCTTTCTTTTCGATGATCGACCGTGCTTTTTTATCCATTTCGGTATCGTCATTGAAGTAAAGCACTTCTGTGATTTTGATTTTTTTATATTCAGATCGGTCGAAATAAAAATGCATAAACTTAGAAAAATACTGTTCGAAATTTTCTTCGATTTCGAACAGTAATAATTCGTAGAATTCGGTTTCGGAGAATGTTTGACCAACTAGATTTTCAAAATTCATGTCTATTTATCGGTATTATGAGTTGGTTTATAAATGGCCTGCTTAACCAGACTAAAGTTGGTGAAAAATCAGTGGGTTATTGGCAAACCGTGAAGATAGACCTCAAAGCAGGGCAACCAAACACATCTTCTGGAATTTCCATTTTAACTTCTGCGCGGCAGGACTGACCTTTTTTCGACAAATTAGCAGATCTACCTTCAAAAACTACTGTGGGCTCTCCAGCCTCGGCCTCCAAATTTATTATAAACCCACCTTTGAGGGGCTATTTAATTTGTAATCCGGAGTGAGTTCAAGTGGTTAAGTAAAGTTTCATTTCTATTTTATGCTGATAAATTTTCCCGTGCTTTCCCTCTGGGGAAATTTCGGTTGTAGGTATTTTGTAGAAAGCCCATTCCTTGCATTCCTGTAAGCACATGGCGGCAGGACTCACTACAAAAGAAGCCTACAGATATCAAAGACACCAGCCGGCAAAAACATTGCTCTATCGGACCATTGAAACCTATTGGCCCCGCTTCATAGTCGAGCAAGCCAAAGTCGGCATAAAACTTCCGCTCTTCATTCATCAAGAATTTGACGACTATCTCAAGTGCGGCATTCCGGAGTTCGGATTCGTTAGAACCTACTGCTATCAGTGCCAGCATTCGGGAATTGTCGCCTTTTCGTGTAAGCGCCGGGGTTTTTGCCCGAGTTGCTCCGGCAAAAGAATGAACGGTGAAGCTCACCATATTATCAATAATGTCCTGCCGGAAGTGACTACCAGACAATGGGTGCTGTCTTTTCCGTTTAAAATCAGATTCCTACTCGCCTACAACCCGAAATTAACCAACAAGCTTTTGAATATTTTCATAAAGGCGATTGAATCATTCCAGATAAAACGCAGCAAAATTAAAACTGCCAAGATCGGCGCGGTTACTTTCATTCAACGTTTTGGCTCGGCCCTTAATCTCAACGTGCATTTTCACACCTTGATTACGGATGGCGTTTTTATTCTGCAAAATGATCAGACTTATCTTTTTCAGCGACTGCCGCCGCCGACCCAAAAAGAACTGCAGCAACTAGTAAATAATATTAAGTTCAAAATAGAACGAAAATTAAAAAAAACAGAAGAGAGTCAGTCTGATCAGCTGCCATTTGACGAAGAGGCCACCAGTGATCTTGCAAAACTTTCTATCGAACAGAAAGCCGGCTTTGGCGACAGGAAAGGCCATTTAATAAAACAATATGGTATCACGAATTTAATACCAGAGAACAAATCTGACGATCCGATGACGGCTAACAACTCCGGCTTCAGCCTAAATGCCCGAGTTTGGATTGCCGCAAAAAAAAGAAAAAAACTTGAGCACCTCATCCGCTACATGGCGCGCGGCCCGATCGCCCAGGAAAGAATGTCAGAGAACCAGACAAATCAAATTCTTTATAAACTTAAAACTCCGTGGCGAAATGGCGCGACTCACGTAAGTTTTTCGGGTCTTGATTTTATTGCGCGGCTGGTTGCGCTGATTCCGCCACCGCGGATGAACATGATTCGCTATCACGGGGTGTTTGCTCCGAATTTTAAAAACAGAAATAAAATAGTTCCGAAGAAGGAGAGTTCAACTCATAAAAATAACAAAGAACCGCAAGCCGAAAATGTGATAAATAAAAAAATTAAGGTTGAGCGCCTGAGATGGGCAGAAATGTTGAAAAAAACATTCGAAATTGATGTCAGTATTTGCCCGAAGTGTAATGGCCGCCTTGAACAAATCGCCGTAATAAAAAACATAAAGGTGGCAGCAACTATCCTAAAATCCTTAAATCAAAGCACGCAATTCAAACCGAAGAACCCGCTGACGACCGGGCCGCCGCAGCAGCCGGGTAACGATTACGATTTCAATCAACGCAACGAGGATTGGTGACGGGTAGCACCAAGCGGCATGCCATTACCCAAAACCTGACAAGGCCCGAGCAGGTCGCGGTTATTTTACCAATAACTAGAAAAACCTAAGGCCAAAAGTCCTGTGTAACATAAAATGACTTTATCGGGATTAAGGTTTCTCAGCATAATAGGGGATGCGGATACTTTTGAATTATGCGAAAAGTGCTT
>JANOJH010000211.1:0-2298 GCA_031408135.1 Bdellovibrio sp.
CAGAAACAGCAGCAGCAAAAAGCCGGCAGTTATCCATTTTGCACTTGTAACGTAGCCGAGCCAGACGCAGTTTTTGGCAATTGGCCCGTTCGCCATGAGGCATTCAATTACAGTTTTAGTTTCGAAAAAATCGAGCCCTGCGGGTAGTATCGCAAAAAATTTAATATTCGGAACTTTGTAAAAAACCCGTTTGAGACTTAAAAACAATATCGCGGTGTAGACGACTATGAATCCCAGATCAAAAAATTCATTTACCAGATAATGAAATGCAGCTTTGTTACTGAGAGTAGAAAAAAATTTCGTGGCTTCAGCTCCGGTATAATAAAACTTTGTGTCTAAAATGTCGGACGAACCGAGTTTGACAAAAGTCATGATAAATATCAAAAAAATCGCCCAGAGCGCGACCATTCTGAAATCAAAATACCTAGGCCGCATTGGCCCCACAGCATTTTTTATATTTTTTACCGCTGCCACACATACAAGGATCATTTCGGCCGATTTTAGGTGCTTCGCGCATGACAGTCTGAGGTTTTTCGTGGTGATGCTGATGGCCTTCGCCTTCTTTGTGCGTGTGTGAATCGCCTTCTACGAAATACCACTGCCCGCCTTCACTTTTTCTGAACTGCGCGGTTTCATGATGATCGAGTGCCGTACCGTCTGCCTGATAGGTTGCGATAAATTCGACAGTGCCTTTTTTATCCTGCTCCTGCCCTTTATCGGTCGAAAGAATTTTCAGACCTTTCCACTTGGCATTTTCGGCCCACTGTTTCGTGCTTGCGGCATCAAAATCTCCGCGCGACTCCGGTGCCAAAGTTTTTTTCAGATAGTCGATGTCTTTGCAGGTAAAAGCGGAGTAACGGGAACGCATTAACTGTTCTGCCGTTTCTGGTAATTTCTTGCCGGTCAGAAAAGGTTCGCAGCAGTTTTCGAAAAGTTCAGCCGATCCGCACGGGCAAGTCATATTTGTCCTTTGAAATTAAGTTTGAAACGGGTTTATTGCACCACGAATAAACGTAAAAGTCTTGGATTTAAGTACATAAACTACTACTATCGTCTATCAGGTGGGCACCTATGGCTGATTTTAAAAAACCGGATGATCAGAAACTTCGCAGTGAACTGACGCCTGAACAATATCAGGTCACTCAACAATGCGGAACCGAACCTCCATTTAATAACAAGTATTGGGATAACAAACGCGAAGGCATTTATGTTGATGTTGTTTCGGGAGAGCCTCTCTTCAGTTCGGTTGACAAATATGATTCTCATTCGGGGTGGCCCAGTTTCACGAAACCGCTGGAATCGGGCAACATAACGATGCATGAAGAAAAAGATTATCATCGCCGGATTGAAGTCAGATCAATGAATGCGGATTCGCATCTGGGGCACGTCTTTGATGATGGCCCGGCAACTGCCGGCGGCAAACGCTATTGCATTAATTCGGCTGCGATGAAATTTATTTCCAGAGAAGAAATGGAATCGGCGGGCTATGGAAAATACTTAACGGTATTTAAAAGGCAAGAATAATGAAATTTGCGGCATTTGTGTTTTTGACATTACTTTATACGTTAGCTGCAGGTTCTACCGAACTCAGAATGTTAAAAAATCAGGCGCTGGCGGCCGGCTTCAGGCCAGTGAAAAAAATCCTGAGCACGCCCGGTAGGATTGAGCTGCCTCCGAATTCGCTGCCTTGGCCGGTTCAATTTGCGGACTCAAGACACACTATCGGAAACAGTATGCCCCAATATCAGAACTACAGTAATGAAGCTTACTATCACGAAGGTGCAGACCTCAGGGTTGCGCGTTCGCAAAGAGTGTTGGCACCGGTCGACGGTTTTTTGCAGGGCGATTATTACACTTATGTTACAGATCCAAATACCGGTGAAGACAAGAAGTACACAAAGCCCTTTTCGGAGGGCGGCGATGAACTTTATTTTGAAATCACATTAAGAACCGCCGAAGGTTTACAATTGGAATTTCACCACGTTAGCCCTACTGAACTACCGAAAAATACCAGAGAACTTGTTCTGCGCGGAGGGGGCAATGTCCGCAAAGGCGACCTGTTGGGAACAACGGCCATCTGGCCGACCACACGTTTTGGTGAAAGTTACGACCACATCCACTACAATTTGATTTCGCCTGATGGTGTTTACATGAATCCCGAATTTTTTTCGATTGGCTTGAGCGATAAAGTGCTGCCTGTGATCAAAAATGTTTTCGCGATTTATAAAAACCGGAAGGTTGAGGTTCTGAATAACACCTTAAGCGGAATGCCGGACGAACTGATTGTGTCGGCCATTG
>JANOJH010000221.1:0-5198 GCA_031408135.1 Bdellovibrio sp.
GGTGAAACGTGCAGCGGGTTTCTTCACGATCTGAACCACTGGCTTGGCAAAATCTGCGGTTTCACTGACTTCAATCTGATACTGGTTGGATTTTTCGATCGGCTTCCAGGTGAGATTCAGCGCCAGCTCGTCCTGACTCAGAACTTCAAATCCTTTTGTTTTTACGATAGGCACCGCTAGATTTTCGCGGGTTAAGACAATCTTGGTTGTTTCAGAAAAACGACTTTTTACGAATTTATTTTCAGACCTGACCCTGAAATAAAGTATTTCCTGAGTTAGATTTGTAAACTGCACAGTTGCGGTTTGAATATCCTGCGAAATCGGCTTGGTAAAATCCGGGGATTCGCTAACTTCAACATGGTATTGTGCGGCTTTTGGTGAAGGTAGCCAGCTCAAATTCAGACTGAGTTCAGTTGGGGAGGTGAGTTTCAGTTCTGAAACCTGAATTTGTGGTGGTTCAAGACTCTCTTTTACAACTGCAGTGTTCACACTGCCAAACTCACCCGGATTTTCCGGCGAGGCATTGCCCCGAACCCGGTAGTAAAGCTTATCTACCCCGACATCCGGTACGATAAGCTGATTTGTTTTGATCCGATAGTTTTTGGAATCTTTTATCATGTCGGGTTCGGAGCTGACTTCAACTTCATATTCGTTGGCTTTTTTCATCGTATCCCAGACCGCAACCATCTCAAGTCCGCCGGTCGCTGCCATCTGAATGTGGCCTTTAACGTTGTGAGGACGATCCAGAAATTTGAACGCTTTTTGCAACGGGCTTTGTCCTAGAGTACTCAGATTGACTTTGATATTAGCATCCGCAATCTGATTGGCCATCTTGATCCGACCTGAATTGACATTAATTTTGACATCGCCGCATTCTTGGCCTTTCGCCACATCAAAGCTAGAATCTTTTGAGGATTCGATCTGGATTTCTTTACTACAATCGTTAATTGTAATGGCTTTCGTTGCGGCGCTGACCCGCACCTGACCGAATACGATATCAATTGAGATCTTATTTTTTCGATTGTTGAATCTAACTGACGAATTTTCCTTCAGTTGGAGTTTTGTTCCATCATCAAGTTCAATCGTGGCGTTGGATTTCTTGCCGGCATAGTAAGAATCGCCGTAAAAAATCTGATTCAAACCCGTAATATTTTGCCAGAAATACTCTGAGTTAATTTTTTTGCGAACGTCTTGGCCGTTGATTTTTATCTGGCCGATCTTTTCGCCACCATTACGTTTATCTTGGAAGTAGTTGAAATCCATTAGGTAAACTGAGCACAACGCGATCACGATCAAGCAGGCGATAATTATAATTTTATCAAATGAATTGAACTTTATTGCCATATCGTATTATCGGGAGTTTACTGCTGTTTCTGAACTGGACTTTAGCTTGGTCCCCGACTGAAGGCCGAGGCACCTAAACTCATTGCAAATTAAGCAATAATGCCTGAAGCTAAAATGAATGTTTAAGTTTTTCAGTATTAGAGCCAAAATCCTGATGTTATTGATCTTTGTGAGCTTCACATCAGGCCTCATTTTATTGAATCTTTCGGTTAATAGTTTTAAAGACGATAAAATAGCGTATATTTTTGAAACAAATACCAATCTTGCTGCTCAGTTTACGGATCAAATGTCGCGGGAAATCCAGTTGGTGAACCAGAGTCTGCTGACTTATGTGAATAATTATTCCAAAAATGGAACACTTTCTGACAGTGCGGCCGACGTAATTCCGGAGTCTTCAATTCTTGCGGGAATCCAGATATTCAGCCTGAAAAATAACAATTCGCTGGCATTGACAGGTTCGATCAAGAAGGCCGCGGTCAAACTGCTCCAGCCGGAGAATCCGAAATTGAAAGCCGCGGTTTTGCGTTCGGCTCAGGCCAATAAAGAATTCTTTTATGCGGATGAGCACCTTTATTTTCTTTATCGATACAATGTAGGCGAGAGTGTGTTTGTTATTCTTTCATTCTTCAGATCCGAAACAATGGCTCAGTTTTTTGACTCGGGAAGTTCATATAAAGGTTTTCTGGTTAATGCAGCCGGAGAAGTTTTCCTGAAAGATCCCGACAGCCCCGCTGATTTTCTGACGGCTAATTTCAGTAAGCTGCCGGATAATGTCGAGTTCAGAAACGGCTCGGGAACTTCAAAGATTATGTCGGACTCCAAAGAATCCTGGCTTTTGACTGCTGCGCAGACCCCGCTTAACGGTATTAAACTTTTGATGCTGGTAAATGAAAGTGCAGCGCTGGCAGCCCTGAATCAGATCGTCAGAAAAGCGATTCTGATATTTATTATTCTTTCGGCCGCTATCGTGATTATCGGAATTATTTCTGCCAATTATATTACGAACAGACTGAACCGGCTTTCCGAACATACGGCCAAGATTACTGAAGGCGACTTTGATCACGTCCTCGAAGCCAAAGGCAACGATGAAGTCAGTGAGTTGATCAATCACTTCAATAAAATGACCAGTAAGCTAAAAGATCTGATGATTGCAACGGCTCACAAGTCGCGAATGGAAACCGAACTGAAAACCGCGCAGGCAGTTCAGGAAGTTTTGTTCCCGAAAAATGAATACTCGTCTGATCGAATTGAAATTCAGGGCCATTATCAATCGGCAAGTGAGTGCGGCGGGGACTGGTGGCACTATTTTGAAAATGAAGAATTTATTCATTTCTGGATTGCGGATGCAACCGGGCACGGGGTTTCGGCTGCGCTTTTGACGAGCGCTGCAAAGTCTTCCGTAACATTAATCGAAGCAATGGGCTTATCGGCTGTTGAAAATATGAAGCTCCTGAATAAATCCATTTGCAGCGTATCGAAAGAAAAGCTGATGATGACCTGTTTTCACGCAATTTATAATAAGAAAACTCAAGTATTGAGTTATGTTAACTCGTCGCATGAGCCTCCGATTCTGTTTAAGAACAGTGAATCGGTTTATTCCAAAGGAAATCTGATTTTCCTTAATGACAGCGTTGATAGCCGGCTCGGTGCCGCAACAGATACCGAATTTACTCCCAATGAATATCAATTGAGCACCGGCGATCGCATATATTTTTATACAGATGGCGTAATCGATATCGTTAATCTTAAAGGCAGTGCCCTTGGTGAGCGTGGACATTTTAAAAATCTGATTCAGACTCTGAACGCAAAAAACGACCTTCCGAGCACAATGCGGAATTTTTCAGGAGCCCTTGAACAGTACCGGGAACAGACCGAGTTGATTGATGATGTGACATTTTATTTTATGGAGACAAAATAGCATGAGTTTTTCTATGCCAAATGAGGCCAGGCAGTTACTTGTTGACCAGTTTCTGGCAAAAAAGAATCCGTCCTTTAACTGCGCGATCGAATACAGCGAAGAAGCCGCTCAAAAAGGCAAGTTGTTTGCACTGCTAGCTGACGGCGAGTCTCCGCTTCAGGCTATTGAAAGAGTTGCTAGCGGTCAGATAAAAAATATTGTTCAGAATTCATACTGGCCGATGCAGGAAAAATTATCGACGCTCTACTCATTGGCAAAAGAACCGATGGTTTTTTTGATTGAGGATTTTTACGTTCTTGACGGTGCCACGAAATATGAATTTGCTTTTAACACCCAGACTTATGTTAATCGGTTTATTGAAGACATTTTTTCAGATATCGGCATAGATATTGGCTCGAGCCGCGCAATTCCGGTTCGACAGACAATCGAAGAACTTGTCATCAATGCACAGCACGATGCGCCGGTTAACTCAAAGGCCGAACCCAATACCGTCGGTGACTCAATGTTGATTATTGAGAAGAGTGAAAAGTTGCTGGCAGTTTCGGTGTTTGACGAATACGGTACTCTGAGTATTGAACCTTTCCTTAAAAAAATCGAAAATTCACTGAGAATCGGTGCCGGAGAGTCGATAAATTTCGGGCAGGGCGGCGCGGGGCTCGGCGGTTCACTGATTTACAAAAATACCGACACATTGATTCTCAGCTGCAAACCGGACCGGAAAACCCGAGTGACCTCGGTATTGCCTTATAATATGAATGAAGATAAACTGAGTTACATACAAAAATCAATTTTTGTACTGACATGAGGATATAGCAATGAGCAAGTGTAAAATAAAAACAATCACCAACAATGGTAAGACCGAATTCGTATTTTCCGGAAGCATCGATGAAACCCTGATCATTCATTTTGATCTTTTCTCTGATACGAAAGACGTTGTAACCCTTCATCTGGATGAAGTGATTGCTATCAATTCAACCGGAATCCGCGAGTGGATTAATCTGATGAGCCGCTTGAAGTCTGCCAACATCCGTTTGACGAAATGTCCGAAAGTTTTTGTTGATCAGATTAACATGGTCAAAGGATTTTTACCGGTAAACGCAGGTGTGGACTCATTTTATGTGCCATACTTTTCTGAGCAAAGCAGCTCTGAAAAGAAGATTCTTTTTGAAAGAAACAAGCAATTCACCGACAAGGAAGTAAAATTTGAAAGTTCGATTGTGGATGAAGACGGTGCCGTATTCGAGATTGATATTATACCGGATAAATATTTTAAGTTTATCCGAAGTTGAGTCTGATGAAGGGCCTAGTTTTCCTTCTCTTGTTTTCTTCAAAACTCTTTGCGGCAGAAACGGCGCCATTTGCAAATCTGAATCAGTATTTTAAGTATAAAAGCATCGATAACTCAAGTTTTGAAATCAACAGCAAACTTTATACGGTAAGTGACCTTCAGATTACGCGGGAAAATCTGGAGGTTCAGTTGCGGATCACAGATATTTCGTCGTTCAGGTCAACCCGAACTCAAATTGAAGTGCTTGATTCCAGTCTCAAAAAAACCAAGATTTTTACTTTTAACAAAACCAAAAATGATTTTAACCAGAAGCTGCAGCTAGATCTGAGAAAGTCTGATTTTCTCTGTATTGTAGGCGCGAATGAATTCACGACAAAAAGAATGTGTAAGAAAATACCCCGAACTGATGTGGTTAAGGAAAATGATGAAAAGCCGATTGCAAGCGCCAATGGTACAGCACTTGGCTTTGACGGGCAGATTATTCTAAATCAGCGTGACTCAAGCCTTAAATTTAAAATTGAAAGATCAGATTTCTTTTTTGAAATTACCACAAGTAACAAAAATATAGTCATTAACCGGGCTTATAAATTTGAAAAATCCAACACCATTCAGGCGGAGTTTATCGATCTTAATCAGCCGGACAAATAC
>JANOJH010000312.1:0-1182 GCA_031408135.1 Bdellovibrio sp.
CCTCATTTAGTTAATGCCTTAAAACTCCCAACTCACACCTATTACGGGTAGAATTCCAAACCAATACTTATCCCCACGGGGAGTCAGGTAACCTCCCTTTCCGTCAGGCACCAAATTATCATTTGTTATCAGTAACATGAATGAAAGCAGATATTTTTCCATTTTTTAATTGGAAATGACGGTTCATGCGCAAATCCATTCGATGATAGCCAGGGTATAATGATAGTTGGTACGGTGTCAACCTGTATAATATTGGCCTGAAATACTGAAATGCCATTTTTGGTTGGGGCGATAGTTAAGGTCGGCATAGAGGGAATGAAACTGGTTGTTCGTGCGGGGAACTTTACCTGTCCTTGCCGTTACTATCCATCGAACTCTATGCTTTTAAGATCATCCTCCGATTTGGCGAGTACATAACTAAGCCACCATGATATTTTCTTACCAATATCATATTTAAAAGAGCTCAATCCCTTTTGCTGCCCTGCTATGATATTTAATTTGACGACATCACTTCTTGCTTCAGTACGATAAGTTTTCAAGAAAAGTGGGTTGTTGAGATTTATATTTTTCTGAACCAACCTTTTCAAGGAACACTGCGTGAAGGCAATGTTAACACACATAAAGTAAACATTAACGAATAAAGGTTGGTATGGAAAAAAGAAAAAGTTGTATGATTAAGATATACAGTTTGCTAGTGCTCTTATTAATCTTTTCTATAGAAAACATTTCAGCACAAACTTCCGTTAAAAAAAGAGAGAGTCTGCATGACGCATTGCTTCAAGCAACTAAAAGTGATTCATCTATTAAAAGATCTACGCGGATCAACATATCAGGCGTTATCCAGGTGCACTACCTGAATGAGTTTAATACAAATGGGGATACTATTCGTGATCCTGACGGTTTTCGCATTTTGCGTGCGCGCTTAATTGCGCAAGGGGACTTAAACAAATATGTTTCATATCAAGTAATGATTGATCCACGTGCGCCTGAGCAGGGAGGGGTGTTGCGTGATGCTTATCTGGAATTTCATGTAATAAAAAATCAGAACATTCGGGTTGGCCAGCAGAAAACACAATTTGGGTGGGAGAACCGTCAGTCCATGACAGAGTTGTATACTGTCAATCGTGCTGAAATGTCTGATGCTGTCTCCAGAGGAGAAACCCTTCGGGACATTGGTCTTGG
>JANOJH010000323.1:0-1426 GCA_031408135.1 Bdellovibrio sp.
GGTGAAAAAGCAACGTATGCGTATGTCTTTGAATCGTATTGATACTATGCACCTCGAGCGATATATCGTTTGTTAAGTCATGGCATTCGCACAAAAGTTTCCACAGAACCTTTCTTCCATCCCAATGGAAAGAAGTTTGAAAGTGGAGCCATCTTAGTATCACTTGATAATCAAGATAAAAACCCTGATCAGATAGAAGTATATATTCGTGAGATTGCCGAACGCGATGGTATAGATGTGCATGGATTCAATACGGGGCTCGATTATAGAGGTGTGAGCTTGGGCAGTAGTTCATTTCAGGTGTTGAAGAAACCAGAAATTGCTATGTTGGTAGAAGGTGGTGTATCCTCTTTGGATGCGGGTGAGATGTGGCATTTGTTTGATCAGCGCTATAACATACCCGTAACACTTATGCCATTGAGTGTCTTTAACACAGCCTCCATAAACCGATACAATACACTGATCTTGCCCCCAGGCACCTACAGTATCATCAGCGAAAGCGCTAAAGAGAAATTAAAAGCCTGGACGCAAAACGGTGGCTTGATCATTGGTTTTGAAAATGCGTTGAGTTGGTTGCAGACAGCCGGCCTGGGCAAGTTTGATTTGAAAAAAGAAGAAGACTTATCTGTTGTGCAAGTAGTGAAGAAAGATGCCACCGTCTCTAAGCCTTATTCGGATATAGATGAAAACCGTGGTGCTGAGCAAACCAGCGGTGCGCTATTTGAAACTACCGTTGACTTAACGAACCCACTATTGTATGGTTACTATGATTCAAAAGTGCCGCTCTTCAAATCAAACAATATTTTTATGGAGAAGGCAAAGGGTGCATACGCCAATCCGATGATCTATGGCAATGCTCCTTTACTAAGTGGTTATATCCGGAAACCCAATTATGAAAAATTAAAAAATACTTCCGCATTAGGTGTATCGGTTGTAGGCAAGGGAAAAGTAATTGGCTTTACGGAAGGAGTAACATTCAGAGCATTCTGCTATGGCACGAATAAGCTTTTAATGAATGCAATTTTTTATGGGCCTTTTATAAGTAGTGAAGCAGGGAGATGAAATTGGTAATCAGTATTTAGGTTAATTGTTATCCTTGAATCGTTTACCCGTAAAGGGGAATGACAATTTATTGTCGATTACTGCCTGACGGGTGCAATTCAAATTCCCCGTGCAGCGGGCTGCAACAAAGTTTGCATACACCGATGTGTTTCATTAATGATTTGTGTAAATCGTTTGTAAACGGTTTTGTAATAAATTGATTATCAGTAGCCCATAGGTGGTGTAATTGACGCATTGGCATCATGCGTTCCTACGGAACGCCTTCCAATAAACTATTTGATTTCTACCCACGAAACGCTCCTTCGGAGCGACTGGTGGGTAGAATGAGTTCAGATTGAATTTTTTACGTTCCGTAGGAACGTTT
>JANOJH010000332.1:0-5369 GCA_031408135.1 Bdellovibrio sp.
CACGAGGTTTAGTTTTCGTCGCTAAAAATCTCGTATTGTTCGGTATGATAACTTGGCTCAATTTTAAACGCGATAGATCGGCCAACTCGTAACTCGAGGGCCTCGAGTGTTTCGGCTTCGCTCTCATAAACCCAGTCAACAATTTCTGAGTGGCAATGAACGATAACGCCAGGTTTTTTTGCATTTTCAACCAGACTGATTTCTCGCTCGAGTTCTCTGAAAATTTCATTGGCTATTGTGTTTTTGCGCTTGATGTAGCCTTTTCCATCACAATATGAACATGGTTTGCAAAGTGTTTTAACTAGACTTGGCCTGATTCGCTTTCTGGTCATTTCCACAAGGCCAAGCTCCGACATCGACATAATATTCGTGCGACTGCGGTCTTTTTTAAGCTCATCTTCAAGTGCCTGCATCACCTGTTCGCGATGGACAAGTTTTTCCATATCAATAAAATCGATAATAATAATGCCGCCGACATTTCGAACCCGAAGCTGATGCGCGATTTCTTTTACAGCCTCAAGATTGGTTTTCAAAATAGTGTCTTCAAGATCTTTTTTTCCGACGTAACGACCTGTATTCACATCGATGACAACAAGCGCTTCGGCCTCATCAAAAACAATATAACCGCCCGACTTCAACCATACTTTACGCTCAATTGCCCGCGATATTTCGAGATCGATGTCGTAAAGGTCGAATAATGGTTTTTTTTCCTCATACAGAATAATATTCTGACGGTATTTCGGCATAAGTTGAGAAACGAATTTCGAAACTTTTTTGTATACTTCTACTTCGTCAACCCAAACGGTAGTAACCTGTTCACTCATTAAATCGCGGATGGCGCGCAATTCGACATCGAGTTCGGCGTGAACAAGGCCAGCGGTTTTTTTCTTTTCATAATTTTTTTGAATTTCCTTACCCAACCGATCGAGATACTCAATGTCAGACCTCAGCGTTTCTTCACTGGCGCCCTCAGACGCTGTTCGCACAATAACTCCGCCTGAAGGATTGATTTTCTGAATCAGTTTTTTCAGCCGTTCTTTTTCTTCTTCGCTTTCTATCTTACGCGAAATTCCCGTATGTTTAACGTAGGGCATGTAAACAACACCCCGGCCCGGCAAAGAAATGTGCGTGGTAATTCGTGCGCCTTTTGTGCCAAGTGGATCCTTTGCAACCTGCACCATGAGATGCTGGCCTTCTTTTATCAAATCCTGGATGGGCGTTTTTATTTCACGGGAATGGCGGGATTCTTCGGCGTTGTCTTCTTTTTGTTCCGGCTCTTCATCCTCAAAAAAATCTTTGCCGTCTTCGGTGATAATGTCCCCAACATACAAGAAAGCCGCTTTATCCAGACCAATATCCACAAATGCTGCCTGCATGCCCGGCAAAACCCGGGTAACAACGCCTCTATGCACGGTACCAACCATCGTTGGCGAGGTTTTTCTTTCAATTTTTAGGTCCATCAGCGTTCCCGCTTCGATATAAGCAACGCGGGTCTCGAGGGGGCGAACGTTAATTAAAATTTCAGCTGACACTAGACCTCTTTTACTGGGTTTTTAAGCGATTTAGACCTATGACCTGTTAAAAACATGCTCATTTGTACCGAAGATTAGATTGATAAGCAAACTGGAGAATTGAAAAATGGCTACGATTGACGATCTTTTTAGATTAATGGTTGAACAAAAAGCCTCGGATTTGCATCTGACGAGCGGTGCTCCACCGTTTTTACGTCTTCACGGAAACATGTCTCCTTTGAATTATCGACAACTAAGCAATCAGGACGTTCAGGGTTTAATTTTTGAAATTCTTACAGAAAAACAGAAGAAGTCTTTTGTGGAAAAATGGGAGCTCGATTTTGCCTATGTCGTCGAAGGCCTCGGACGCTTTCGTTGCAACGTGTTTATGCAACGTAAAGGCTTAGGAGCAGTTTTCAGAACAATTCCTGAACAAATTAAGACGGCGCAAGAGCTTAATCTTCCGCCGGCGATCCTTGATTTGGTTGACTGCGACCGCGGACTCATTCTGGTTACGGGACCCACAGGCTCCGGAAAATCAACCACCCTGGCCTCTATGATTCAACATATAAACTCCACTCGTGAAGCGCATATTCTCACAGTTGAAGACCCTATCGAGTTCGTACATCCGAATTTAAAGTCGCTGGTAAATCAGCGCGAGGTTGGAGCGCATACCAAATCATTTGCCAATGCGCTTAAAGCGGCTCTGCGTGAAGATCCGGATATTATTCTGGTGGGTGAGCTTCGTGACTTAGAAACCATTTCGCTGGCACTTACGGCCGCTGAAACTGGGCATCTTGTTTTCGCAACACTCCATACCAGTTCGGCAGCAAAGACAGTAGATCGGATTATTGACGTGTTCCCTCAAGGACAACAAGGACAGATCAGAACGATGTTGGCAGAATCAATTCGTGGGGTTGTTGCGCAGTCTCTTTTTACGAGAGCCGATGGACAAGGCCGCGTGGCAGCGTTTGAGATCATGAAAGGTACGAAAGCCATAAGTAACTTAATTCGGGAAGCGAAAATCCATCAAATTCCTTCAATTATTCAAACGAGTGCCGCTCAAGGCATGGTGCTTTACGACAAGTATGTGGATGACCTCGTTAAAAAAGGACTTATCACTGTCGCTGACGCCAAAACCTTTCTGGGTAAAGACGCCGCTTAGTAAAGACCGACAGTTGAGTTTTATTGACCATAGTGCTAGTTATTAACACTATGGTCTCTGAAAAAACTTTTCTGCCGATGGAAATAATCAAAAAAAAGCGCAATAATTTACCGCTCACTTCGGAAGAAATTTCCTATTTTATCAATTCGTATACCCAGGAAACCATTCCTGACTATCAAATGGCGGCGCTTTTGATGGCTATCTATCTTAACGGAATGAGCGACGCCGAATCTGTTGCCCTGACTACAGCTATGTTACACTCAGGTATCGTAATCGATACTTCGGAGATCAGCGGGTTTAAAGTAGACAAGCACTCAACTGGGGGTGTGGGCGACAAGACAAGTCTGATTCTTGGCCCTATCGTGGCTGCGGCCGGCTTTTTTGTGCCAATGATATCAGGACGCGGACTCGGCCATACGGGCGGCACTCTTGACAAGCTTGAAAGCATTCCCGGTTTTGATACCCAGCAATCAATTAAAAAGTTTATTGAAATTACAAAAGAGATCGGCACCTGTTTTATCGGACAAACAAAAGAAATTTGCCCGGCGGATAAGAAAATCTATGCACTTCGCGACGTAACTGCAACTATCGAAAGTTTTCCGTTAATCTGCGCCAGCATCATGTCTAAGAAAATTGCCGAAGGCATTGATGGCCTTGTCCTTGATGTTAAGTTCGGGTCAGGTGCATTTATGAAAGACGTGACTCAGGCCACATATCTGGCTCGAGAGCTGATGAAAATTGCCAAGAGTTACAATAAGAAAATTGTTTCAGTCATCTCGTCGATGCAACAACCACTCGGAAAATATGCCGGTAACTCGCTCGAAATTTTTGAATGTCTGGAAATAATGAAAAATAAGAAATCATTGACGCCTTCTGGAGTCGATCTCTATGCGGATACCCGAGAGCTCTCATTGCAACTGTCTGCACAGATGATTCATCTGTCGGGCAAAACCTCTTCCGTGAGAGACGCCTATTTAATTGCTGCTGAAATGTTGGATTCGGGCAAGGCACTCAAGGTTTTTGAACTTATGTGTCGCGCCCAGGGCGGCAATCTGGCCGCGCTTAAGTTTCCTGAGAAAAAACTTAGTGTTGCGGCGCAAACGAATGGATTTTTGGAGAGTTTCAACGTTGAAAAAATCGGCTTGGCCGGAATCGTTTTAAAAGCTGGAAGGCTGAGGGCCGAGGATAAAATCGCGCCTACTTCCGGAATTGAATTTCATTTTAAAATTGGCGATGCCGTTAATGCAGGCGATGCGATTTATACGATTCACGGCGATGATCCGGAATTATTTGAAAGGGCTTGTGAAATGCTCGCGGGTTCATATCAAATTTCCTTGCAAAAGCCGCCGCCACACGTTCTGATTGAAGACGTGTTGGAGTAGCGGGAGTTAAAATGGTCGTCATTCAAAAACTTACTGAAACAGTTAATTTTCTGAAGTCGAAGGCAAAGATCAAGCCGCGCATCGGGGTTATTCTCGGTTCGGGACTTGGTCATTTTGTTCAGCACCTTCAGATTGAAGCTGCAATTCCTTTTGCTGAAATCCCAAATTTTATTCCACCAACGGTCGAAGGCCACTCCGGCAATCTGATTTTCGGAAAAATCGAAAATGTAGATCTCGTCATTTTGCAGGGCCGTTTGCACTATTATGAAGGGCACTCCATGGAAACGGTTGTGTTTCCTGCCCGGGTAATGGCCCTATTAGGAATTGAGATTTTAATCGTTACAAATTCAGCCGGCGGTTATGGCGAAGGCATGAATGCCGGGGACTTCATGATTATTGAAGATCACATCAATTTTATGGGCACCAATCCATTAATGGGACCGAATATTAAAGAACTTGGACCTCGATTTCCGGACATGACCGAAGCCTATGACCTCGAACTTATCGCAACCGCAGAACGTGTTTTCAGATCGCAAAAAACTTTTTTCCATAAAGGAATCTATGTTGGCGTTACGGGCCCGACGTACGAAACTCCGTCGGAAATTAAGATGTTCCGATCTATGGGCGGCAAGGCCGTAGGAATGTCGACAGTGCCGGAGGTTATAGCCAGCAATCACCTCGGAATTCGGGTTGCGGCGATTTCCTGCATTACAAATCTGGCGGCCGGCGTTTCTCAAAAAAAACTGACTCATTCGGAAGTAACCGAGACTGCTAAAAAAGTTGAACAGAAATTCTGTTCATTTCTGAAAGAGTTCGTCGTTAAAATCTGATTTTTCTAAGAATTTTTAGAAACTGATTTATTGAAAGCACTTAGAAGTTTTTCCTTCAATTGTGCCGGGCTAAAAGGCTTCACGACGTATTCGGTCGCGCCGAAACTCATCGCTTCATTCAATTGTTTCCGCTCTCCTTCGGCCGTGACAAACATGAAGGGAAGCGTTTTGAAAATTTCTTCATTCCGACACTTTTTTAATAGCTCAATACCTGACATAACCGGCATATTCCAGTCAGAAATAACAAATTCAATTGGAAGCGGAGATTTCGAGTGTTCGGCAAGTAGCTGATAGGCTTTGTAACCATCAGAGGCCTCGAGCGTATTGTCATAACCTGCATTCTGCAAAATTTTCTTAATGCTCTTCCGCATGTTTACAAAATCATCAACAATTAAAAATTTTGTCGAAGTCTTAAACATCGGCTTTTACGCCGTCTTCGGGTTGGGTTCGAGTTTTTTAAATGAGCTCTCCAGCTTTTCTT
>JANOJH010000334.1:0-1291 GCA_031408135.1 Bdellovibrio sp.
GCGAGAAATTTACACTAGAAGTGGGTGACGAATTGCCAGCAGGTATTGTTCAACTCGCTAAAGTTTATGTGGCTAAGAAGCGTAAACTGAAAGTGGGTGATAAGATGGCAGGACGTCACGGTAACAAAGGTGTGGTGGCGAGGATTGTGCGTGAAGAAGACATGCCGTTCCTGGAAGATGGTACACCTGTAGATATTTGTCTGAACCCGCTTGGCGTACCTTCTCGTATGAACCTGGGTCAGATTTATGAAACAGTGTTGGCCTGGGCTGGAAAGAAATTAGGCAGAAGATATGCCACTCCTATTTTTGATGGAGCTTCATTAGATGAAGTGTCTGCCGAATTGAAGGAAGCTGGGTTGCCTGAGTTTGGACGTACGTACCTTGTCGATGGGTTAACCGGTGAAAGATTTGATCAACCCGTAACGGTTGGTATGGCTTACATGCTGAAACTCGGTCACTTGGTTGATGATAAAATGCACGCACGTTCAATCGGGCCTTACTCACTCATTACGCAACAGCCTTTGGGCGGTAAAGCGCAATTTGGTGGTCAACGTTTCGGTGAGATGGAAGTGTGGGCCATTGAAGCATTTGGTGCTTCTCATATTCTACAGGAAATTCTTACAGTTAAATCTGATGATGTGATTGGTAGGGCAAAAGCTTACGAATCAATCGTGAAAGGTGAGACAATGAGGAAACCAAATATCCCTGAGTCATTTAACGTGTTAGTTCACGAACTCAGAGGCTTGGCACTAGAAATCACAATGGATTAAAATAGTAAATAGTCTTGAGCCCTTAGTAACTAAGGACTCAAGACTAAGTACTATCTACTATTTACTAAAGACTAAAAACTACAAGCATGTCTTTCAGAAAGAATAAAAAAATCAACAACGACTTTTCCAAAATCACCATTAGCCTTGCTTCCCCGGAGTCAATTTTGGAAAGCTCACACGGTGAAGTTACGCAACCAGAAACCATCAACTACCGCACGTATAAGCCGGAGATGGGGGGTCTTTTTTGCGAACGTATTTTTGGTCCGGTAAAAGACTGGGAATGTCATTGCGGAAAATATAAACGCATACGCTACAAAGGAATTATCTGTGATCGTTGCGGTGTAGAGGTTACAGAGAAGAAAGTAAGACGTGAGCGCATGGGTCACATCGAACTAGTGGTGCCGGTGGCTCATATCTGGTACTTCCGTTCTTTACCAAATAAAATTGGATACCTGATCGGTCTTCCTACAAAGAAGCTTGATCAAATCATTTATTACGAAAGATATGTCGTGATCAATGCA
>JANOJH010000115.1:0-1304 GCA_031408135.1 Bdellovibrio sp.
CGCACAGCAATTTACGTAGGCAGTCAGGGTTGTGTAACACTTCCCTTAGGCGTTGACTCTTTATATTATAAACCTGTTGAAGTTGTTCGCAACCTGCCAGATGCTGCTATCACTACATGGCCGATGGGTAACATGCTATCAAAAGAACCGATGCCAGCTGAAATTGATATGGCAAAAGTAGACCAAGCTGTTGCCGCAGCTTTTGAACCAGCCGAAGGAATGACAGCTGCTTTTGTTGTAACCTATAAAGGACGATTGATTGCGGAACGTTACGGAGATGGGATAACAAAAGATACGCCATTGGAAAGTTGGTCAATGGGCAAAAGTTTAACCGCTACACTTTTGGGTATTCTCATTAAGCAAGGTGTTTATACATTGGAGCAGCCCGCGCCAATTCCACAATGGCAGAGTGAAGGAGATGCGAGGGCGAAGATCAAAATTATGGACATTCTTCATATGTCCAGCGGACTGCGTTGTCGCGCACCACAAGATCCGGATTATGATTCTTCATTGGGCTACCCCGATCATTTGTATTTGTATACTGGTGGTGTCAATTCATTCGAGTGGGCTGCCTCGCTTCCTCAGCAATGGCCGCCCAATACAATAGGACGATATAGAAATGTAGATCCTGTTTTAACAAATTATCTGGTGAGGTTGGGAGTGGAAGGCAAGGGCAGTGAGTACTTGACTTTTCCGCAGCGTGAGTTATTTGATAAAATTGGAATTCGTACTATGGTGATGGAAACAGATCCTTACGGGAATTTTCTTACACAAGGTTATGAGTTTGCATCGGGCAGAGATTGGGCAAGGTTAGGTAATCTTTATTTACAGGATGGCGTATGGAATAATGAGCGCATTTTACCGGAAGGCTTTACAAAATTTGTAAGCACTCTCGCGCCTGCATGGGTGGAAGATGGAAGGCCTATCTATGGAGGATTTTTTTGGATAAATGGAGATGGTGCCAGACCAATACCCAAAGAAGCGTACATGATGCTCGGAGCAGGCGGTCAGTCCACAACAATTATCCCTTCGCATGATTTGGTGATTGTGCGATTGGGTCATTTTAAAGGTTCGAAGGCTGGTGGTGAAGCACTGGACAAGGCCTACGCATTATTAATGGAAGCTGTTCCAAAAAAAAATAGGTAAGAAAATTTTAGGCAATTAAAATACATGATCAACATCATTTGTGTAGCATTTCTTTGTTTGACTGTTTTCCAAAATCAGCCTTCCGTGGGATTCAGTCAAGAGTAGCCAAAACGTTAAGCCGATTATTGGGCATATTGAATCAAGGTCTTATCTTGTAT
>JANOJH010000122.1:0-1098 GCA_031408135.1 Bdellovibrio sp.
CCAAGACCACTGTTCCTTTTTTGAAGAACAATGAATTCGATTATCACAGCTTAGTGCCGTGGATGGATAAAAACTATACTTGGATTATTTACACGCTTGTTGTTATTCTCATTGTTGTGGCAGTTTCAAATGGTGCCAACATCACCGATGGCATTGATGGTCTCGCTGCCGGCACATCGGCTATCATTGGATTGACCCTTGCCATCTTTGCATATCTCTCGGGTCGCGTTGACTTTAGTAATTACCTCAATATTATGTACATCCCCAATCTGGGAGAATTAGTTATTTTTTGTACAGCGTTTGTTGGTGCTTGCTTAGGATTTCTTTGGTACAATGCTTATCCCGCTCAGGTTTTTATGGGCGATACTGGAAGTCTTTCGTTGGGAGGAATCATTGCAGTGCTTGCATTTGCTGTGCGCAAGGAGTTAATGATACCAATACTCTGTGGTATTTTTTTGGTGGAAAATCTTTCTGTGATTACACAGGTTACTTATTTCAAATACACTAAAAGAAAATATGGAGAGGGCAAGAGAATTTTTCTAATGTCACCGCTTCATCATCATTATCAAATGAAGAATATCCATGAAGCAAAAATTGTAACGCGATTTTGGATTGTAGGAATATTGTTGGCGATTGTAACTCTGGCAATTTTAAAACTAAGATGAGCGAGAGGATTGTAATACTAGGAGCAGGTGAAAGTGGAACAGGAGCAGCCATCCTGGCGAAAGCTAAGGGCTATGATGTTTTTGTATCCGATCAGGGAACAATCAATGATCAATATAAGACCGAGTTAGATTATCACGGCATAGCCTATGAGGAAGGCAAGCATTCAGAGGAAAAAATATTCAATGCATCATTAGTGATTAAGAGTCCTGGCATTCCTGAAAAGGCGGTGATTATTAAGAAAGTAAGGGCAAAGAATATTTCGATAATTGATGAGATTGAATTTGCATTCCGCTTCTTAAAGGGAAAAGTAATTGCTATTACAGGAACCAATGGGAAGACCACTACTACACTTCTCACTTATCATTTAATGAAGTCTGCTGGATTTAGTGTGGCACTAGCAGGAAATATTGGTGAAAGCCTGGCTCGAAAAAT
>JANOJH010000425.1:0-10635 GCA_031408135.1 Bdellovibrio sp.
CATAAAAGCGTAAAATGAAAGATGAGCGATAGGGTCTTTTAAGGATAAGATATGTCTCTCCATAGCCAGTGGGTCGCCGTGTGATTTAATCCACATTGAATTAAAAGTGACGGCACCAATTGCTATAAAAAATGATATAGACTCAGGAGTAAATCTTTTTGTAGTACTTATAAATACACCGTCTTTTTGTGCAGCAGCTTGGTTTTGCATTTCTATTTTATGAAGTTCTTCTCTAATAATAGTTAAGGCATTTGGTTTTTGCGGCGTTGGCTCTACCGTAAATAATCCCAATTGAGCTTCATCAGCGCCAGTTTTAATTAAAACAGGTGCTGCGATGTCTTTATCAGAGGCCTCTAGCAGTTCTAATTGTTTTTGCGGTTGTTTGGGTTCATTTAAATCCAAAGCCAACTGCTGCGCGAAAGCCGTACAATTAATTATAAAAATAATCCCTAAAACAAGATATCTCATATTGGGTCACCCTCAGCTCTACTTATAGAGTTGCAAGGATCGAGCGAAAATATCAGCGCCAGAGTCGATAGGTTTGATTAGAATGACTCAAACAGGGAAATCATAAGGGAAAAGACATTTTTTGCTTAGGAATGTTGAAAAATTATATGCCTATTAGCCAGAATTCATTGTAGTTTGTTTTTTTATAAGAGAAGCACTATGTTGAGAAATCTAAGAGAAAAACTGAAAAAACATGGATGGAAGGCATTTGCCGCCATCTTCATGTATTACCTCATTCGGGACAGTTTGCTGTATATTTTTATTCCATACATTCTGATCGCGAAGTAATCGCGATCAGCTATTTGGCTGATTATTTTATAATGGTCAGCTTATTGATTTTAATAGGCTCAAGTGGCTTATCGCCGGGAGCTGTTCTTACGTTGCCGATCAAATCAACGATGTCGTAGCCTTCAACAACTTCACCGAAAACCGTATGGCCTCTATCAAGCCAAGGAGTGGGAACAGTCGTAATGAAAAACTGACTACCATTCGTATTCGGACCAGCATTGGCCATAGAAAGTTTTCCGGGTTTATCGTGCTTATTCTGGCCGGCGATAATTTCATCTTCGAATTTGTAGCCTGGGTCGCCAGTTCCAGTACCAGTCGGGCAACCGCCTTGAATCATGAAGTCTTTTATTACTCTGTGAAATATCAACCCGTCATAGAAAGGTTTTTTTGTTTTTTCGCCAGTTTTGGCATCTGTGAATTCTTTTGTACCTTCTGCAAGCCCAACAAAGTTTTCTACGGTTTTTGGAACGAGGTCATTAAATAACTTAACTTTAAAAGTTCCTTTATTTGTTTCAAACAGTGCAAACATTATTTTTTTCCTTTAGATTTTTTAGTTGTTTTATCGGCGGGTGCAGAATCACTGGCCAGTCGTACAGATTTGATCATGACAGGCTCTAGCGGAACATCGCCGTATTCGCCCTTTGTCGTTGTTTTTACGTCTCTGATTTTATCAACGATGTCCATGCCACCTGAAACTTCTCCGAAAACCGAGTAGCCGTATCGGTTATCATCAACGTGATCCAACTTCTTGTTGTCGATCACATTGATAAAAAACTGGGAAGTTGCGGAATCGACTTCATTCGTTCGAGCCATCGCAATTGTGCCTCGGGTGTTTGATAATCCGTTTTTAGCTTCATTTTTAATTGGTGCCAGGGTTGCCTTTTCTTTCATGTCAGGCAAGTGGCCTCCGCCCTGAATCATGAAAGAGGGAATTACGCGATGAAAAGTTGTTCCATCGTAGTGTTTCTTTTCAACATATTTTAGGAAATTTGCAGTTGATATCGGCGCCTTTTCTGAATCAAGTTTTACTTTGATGTCTCCTAGGTTAGTTGTAATCACAACTTCGGGATTAGTTGCGTTTGCTGCTTGCACATTAAATGACCAGGTCATTAAAACGAAAGCTAAAAGGTAAATGAATAGAATAAGAACTCTACTGTTTTTTTGGATATTTGTTTTCATAGTCTTAGGTCTATAAAAAGTCGATAATTAGGTCAAGCCTCAGAGGCTTATGAAATGGATTTATTCTAAATTAACTGACCATTTAGGCCTATAATAGTTCTTAGAATCATTAGTGACACGGCGTTCTTCAGATCCATCAACAGTTGAGATAAAAATTTGATTTTTGCCGGTACGATTGCTCGTATAAACAACATATCTGCTATCCGGAGAAAAACTCGGATCTTCATTGTGTGCAGGCTTACCGTTTACCTTTTGCGAACTCGTCACCTTTTGAAGATTGGTGCCTTCCGAATCCATTACATAGATGTCGAAATTTGAATCATTTTGCCCGGCAAAAGCAATTTTCTTACCATCTGGCGACCAGGACGGGGACGAATTGTAAGCTCCCTTGTACGTCAGGCGTTTGACGTTGCTGCCATCAGAATTCATAATATAGATCATCGGTCTGCCGCCGCGTTCTGAAGAAAAAGCAATCTTACTGCCGTCGGGACTCAACGAAGGTTCAACGTTAATTGCGCCGGCCGGCCCTTTTGTTAAACGCAATTCGATCTCACCCTGGAGATTTATTTTATAAATGTCGGCTGAACCGCTTCCGAGAGACATTCCGAGGAAAATAGATTTTCCGTCCCGCGCGAAAACTGCGCCTGAATTAACGCCCGGTCTGAATGAGGTGAGCACTCGCTTATTTGTTTGTAAATCCAGTGTGTAAAGTGACACATTAGACATTGTGCCGCCGGTTTTCTTAATCAGCTTTGTAAATACCGAATAGACGATTTTCTTTCCATCGGATGACCACGAAGGCGACAAGGCTATCGATTTATGTTGAGTGATCTGTTCAAATTCCGAACCGTCCCAGTTCATCTTGCAAACTTCCTTCGGCCCACTTGAACCATCGTCGAAAGTTGCGACGATCTTAGTCATAAATGGAGGGCGGAGGCCCGTTAGCGCTTCGATCACATCATTTGCAAGTGTATGTCCGATCGGTACAGCTTGATCTATGGCTGCCTTGTAGCGCTTTCCAACAACCAACCTGCTGTCGGTAACATGATACAAATACACTTCAACAATGATATCTTTACCGATTACTGAATAGCCGGTTCGAATAATAAATTCGGCACCGATCTTCTTTAATGGATCAAAACTGAATCCGGTTGCATCCTCCGGACTTGGCTTCAGCGATTTTTTAGTCAGGTCCTCTAAATAGGCCTCATTTGAAATAATCGAAAAGTAAGTAGAAAGTTCTAAATTCTTTTTTGCAATCGCAAAAATCTCGCTGGCAGCGGCAATCGCGGCCCCTGTGTTGTTAGCGCCCAGATTGTTGAAAAATGGAAATGCCATTGCGCTTTTTTTGGCCTTAGCGTCGCCCAGTTTAATATAGGCTTGGTCGGCAGCGCCGGCTGTGGCTGAAACCAACAAAAAACATACGACAACAAAACCACTTAAAAATTCTTTCATAAATCCTCTTATTCCGGAAATCCGATTACAACACCATCGACGCTGAATTTTTCCGTTAATTTTTCGGGTACTTTAGGAAAAGGCGCGGCATCTGCAATCGCTTTCAGACAGTATTGATCATAACTATTGTTTCCGCTAGATGAAATTATTTTTGAAGACTGTATTTGACCCTGCATATTAAATTTAACCAGTGCGCGGGCCTTAAATGATTTATTCAAGAGCCATTGAGGCAGCGACCAGAACTGCTTAATGCTTTTATCAACTTCATCAAGATAGTTTCCGGCTTGCAATTTATCCAGCCCGCCTAATGTGGAACCTGCGGCGACAATTCGGGGCTTCGCAGCTGTTGTCTTTTTTTCCTGTGCCTTAAGTTTAGAAATTGAGTCATTTTTCAGATCCTGTTTGATCTGTTCCAAAGCTGAGGATTTTTTCAATTTTTCTAAAGCCGATTTTTGTTTAGCTTTTGCAAGGCTGATGCTGTCGGGTTTGGGCAGTTCTTTGATCTTTGGTTTTATCTCGGCGACCGGTTTTTTCTTTTCGATTTCTACGGTCTTTTGCGGGGGAGCCGTTTCTTCCTCCGGTTTCGAAAAAGCTTCGGGTTCTGGTTTCTCGGGAAGCCGGTCATTGTCTTTCAGGTCACCTACGCTAACACTGATCGCCTGAGACAAATCGATGATCGGCTGAGAAAAATAAAAAAGTTTTACAATAAAAAAAGTAAAAATCAGTGCATGGAGCACTAGTGATATTCCTAAACTTTTTTTAAAATTTGGCAACTACTACTCCTTAGGAAGAGTGATGAGACTGATATTGGTAATTCCAGCCATTCTGATTTCACCCATAACGTAGGCAACCGTACCATAATCAACTTTTCTGTCGGCCTGTATATATATTTGCTTATTTTTACGATTTTCAAAAACCGCTTTTATTTTTGTACTTAATGCGTCACTCTTGATTTCATTTCCGACGGTCGTAATTTTTCCGGCCGAGTCAATCGAGAGTACAAAAGGGTCCTCATTTAGCGCAACACCGGTTGACGCCGTTTTCGGAAGGTTAACATCCAGTCCCTGCTGCATCATTGGTGCGGTAACCATAAAAATAACCAAAAGCACAAGCATGACATCAACAAATGGCGTAACATTGATTTCGCTCATTGCTATTCGAGAACCTTTATTTGAAGACTGCATGGCCATTTATTTAACCTTTGAAAAAGTTCCGTTTAACAATGTTCAGAAAATCGGTGCTGAAATTATTCAGCGAAATTTCTTCTTTCCTGATCACCGAAACGCAATTGTTGTAAATAATAACTGCGGGAATCGCCGCGGCTAACCCGATTGCTGTTGCTATAAGTGCCTCTGAAATACCGGGTGCTACAGCGGCAAGGCTTGCAGAGCCAGTTATGCCGATCTGATGAAATGAATTCATAATTCCCCATACGGTTCCGAACAATCCGATGAAGGGGCCGGTTGAACCGGTTGAAGCCAGCACCGTCAGTCGGGTTTCCATTTCAGAAATTTCATTCTCAGATGTTTTACGTAACGATCTTTCTAAGTTGTCCAGTCCCGAAAGCTGCGCAAACTCAGCACCAGTTGTGTTGTTTTGATTCAGCATCGGAGATTCAGCAATTTTTTTCATTTCGGTATAGGCGGCTTTAAAAACTCTTGCATGCGAACTCATCGAATGACTTTCAACTTTTTCAAATAAGGTATCAAGCGAGCTCGTTTTCCAGAAGAGATTGTCGAATTCTGTATTTGCTTCCTTCAGCGACTTAAATTGCTTATACTTTGCCCAGCCAATGGCCCAGCTCAGTACCGAAAGGCTCAGCAATACCAGAATTACAAACTGTACAACGACGCTGGCATTCAACAGACTGCTCATAGGCCCCATTTGAATCCCGACGTTTGACGAGGCCGGAGCGGTCGCAGCCGAGCAAATTTGTGTTATACTTGTAATGGAAATGAAGAAAAAATATTTGCTTTTTGTCATGGCTAAAATCGTAAAGCTAATTTTGTATTTGAGCAAGACGAAAACAATTCGATTTTCGATTGCGCTACTGTCAATTTCGCTTGTTAGTTGTATGCATAAACCGATCGAGGTTTCACGCAGTCCGGACTCGGTAAATGAGCCGGTCATCGCACGTGCTTTGTTTGAACAATGTTCCGCAAAAAAACGCTATCTTGAGAGTGGTATGCGCCAGATGCCTGTCGAATATTTCCAATGGCATGTAAACGAGTACGAGCGAAGTATTCCGGTTAGCTGCGTTCAGTTTGCACAAAGAAATTTTTCTGGACACTACGCGATCTGCAGAGAAGAAGAAGCTCAGCCATTAATTTCGGAAGTGAAGCCCTGTTTATCTGAAAACTACGTTGCGCTGGCGTATAATTCTTTTCACGATGTTATGGATTGCTTCAATCTTGACCCGAAGGACTTCTATCTGCAAATCATGATTGAAAGTGGCTTCCATATCAATGCAATCAACAAGACCGGAATGGATTCCGGTATTTCGCAATTCACAGCAAACGGCATTAAAAAAGTGACGGCTAATAATTTAGTTGAAAGAGTTAGAAGGATTTTGCTGGAAAGTTCGCGACCATCCTGCCAGAGAATTTCAAGTATTGTAGGTGCCGTCAATATCGAAGCTTTTTCAGTTCAGAAAAGATGTTCGATAATTTCGCTTCCGAAAAATCCCTACAAGTCGATGTTATTCAGTTATCTGCATATTATGATCGACCAGATCCTAATCGAGGAAGCGCTTTCTGATCTGACTGAAATTCAGTCTGCGCTCAGCAGCAAAATTAAGCGTCAGCTGGTGTTTTTATCCTATAATCGGGGACTAACCGGTATCCGACGACTGTTGAAGGGATATATCGAATCGAGAAATTATTTTTCTTATCCGATTTCTGAAGCTGATCTTGACCTAAACAAGAATCTTTCGCGCGTGAAAAGTGTGCTGCAGTTGGAGCCTGAAAAGCGTGAATTACTGAAGAAATCCAAGGTAAGGAATCTGTCTTTTGCTGAATATGCAGTCATAAACGGAGCGACGTATATTTCTGACATGGCGGCTGCTTACGATTATGTGCAGCAGAGCCTCGGCAATACCTGTGGAGAGTTGTAGTCAAAGTTGCTATACCTCTTTTCATGAGAATCATTGTTGTTACGATTTGTTCGCTTTTGGTTTTTTTTCTTGGCCTTTTAACTGTAAAGTTCTGGGGTAAAGCTCAGGCTTACCCTGAATATCATCATGCAATGCTGCAGGAGCAGGGCGCCCCGATTGAATTCTTTAAGCCAAGTTATGATCAACTGAATGAATCACTGGCTTCAAAAAAAAACCTGTATCTTGATGTGACCGTAACTTTTGATCAGAAGCTTGTAATCCCAAAGCGCAAGTTCGTTGCAACTGAGAAACCAATAAAACTTTTCAAATACGATGAAATTAAAAATGACGTTTTGCTTGTTGTCGATTTAAAGGAACAGTTAAATAAAAGAAAAATAATTTTCAATATGGTAGATAATGCGCGCGCAATTCACGAAACTTTTATTTATGATCTTAAGGCGATGGGAATGGATAAGGGAGACGGTTTTATTGTAACCAGCCAGTACGAAGCGCCGATAAAAGCTTTAAAGGAACTCGCGCCCGCGTTTGTTTATGGGTCTACGCAGCCTGAAATTCTAAAAATTGTAGCCATGCAGTCTATGTATGTTCTCGAAGCGGTTTCCCTTAGGGCCGATGTTATCATCCATCCTCTTAAAATCCGGAATCAACTGTTCTACAATGATGAAATACTCCAGGAACTGAAGCGTCGCCATAAAAAAATTATTATTGGCCCTATCGGCACTGATGAGCTGCCTTCAGCGCAGCAGCTCAACCCGTTCGGAATTATTTTAAAAGACTGATTTTAAGCTGATTGTTGCTTGGAACGCTGATGTTTCCAAGCCCGTCCAGCGCATACGTATGTGTCATAGTTGATTTTTTCAGAACAGTCTCGACAGTCCAGCTGATGTTGAGGATCATGCCGGCCAGCGGATTCTTTTTTGTGCCCATGTTGTAAACCGCTTCAACTGCGGCTTTGACGTTAAATGTATACATGTAGGCTGTCGTCATTTCGAGCGGCTCAACATTGGCATATCCAATATACTTGCCGACGCTGCCCACACTGCCTCCATATAACAAGACAATTTTGTAAGTGAAGCGGATAACTTCAATCCCATAAATATTTTTATAAACAACACTTACAATTTTTGATTTTGGAATGTTCCAGCTTTCAAGTTGGTCCCACCGAGTTGCATTCTCGGGCAGTGCGTTCGCACTTGCGCTGGAATAATTTGCGACCGGCTTGCCTTTTTCAACAACATTCCAGATTTTCTGGCCGATATTTATGATTTTATCAACAATCAGATCGACCTTATCAATCGTGCTGTCTATCGGGTTGGAAATCCAGTTGCTCGCCGAAATATTGTACTCATAGTCATAAGAATAATCACTGAACTCAATGGTAACGTCTTTGATTTCTACCGAAGTAATTGTTAAATGATTTAAAGTTTGATCAGAGAGTAGAATTTTTCTTAGGGCAGAATGTGCCGGAACAGATATGAAAATCGTTGCGATCACTGACGTAGTTGTTAATCCGATTAGGCTGAAAAAGCTCTTCATCAAAACCCCCTGTTATAGTCGTTAGAGTTTTGTAACATCATGAAATTCAATAAAGTATAATAAATTGACAATCGTATAGTCTTTACATTTACGGCGCTGGTATTTTCATTTGCCTTTCATTTAAAAGTCATATAGTTTTCAACTTAAGATATACGTACAGAATAGTCGTATATACTAAATCGAAGGCTAATTATATATAAATAGCTGAATTTAAAGAGTTTTATATGAACAAAATGAACAAGAAAATGGAATACGCTTTGATGGCATTGAGGCTCATAACTCAAAGGCCTCCTACGGCTTTAACGACGGCCAAAGAAGTATCAGATCAAATGCATATTTCTTTCGAAAGTGCCGCGCGTGTGCTACAGGCGCTTTCGGCACGTGGCTTACTTAAGGCCGAATACGGTGTGGGTGGGGGCTATTCCTTAGCGCGTCCTCTGGCATCGGTATCCTTACATGACCTTTCTGAAATGCTTGAAGGCAATACAGTGCTGACTAAATGTCTGACTAGCGATGAAGTATGCGAAACTCTGCTGACGTGTAACATTACCAGCCCAATCACAGCTTTAAATAAAAAGATTCAGGAATTCTATAAATCCGTAAGCCTTGAAGAGGTTCTGCATGTCTGAATCTTATGAATATAAATATGGCTTTACCACGGATATTGAAACTGAAGATTTTCCAAAAGGCCTCAATGAAGACATCATCCGACTGATTTCCTCTAAAAAAAATGAGCCTGAATGGATGCTCGACTACCGTTTAAAATCTTATCGGCACTGGCTTACGTTAACAGAGCCAACCTGGGCCGCCGTAACTTACCCGAAGATTGATTTTCAGGCGCTAGCTTATTATTCCGCGCCGAAAACAAAAATAGACGCCACTAAATCAATGGATGAAATAGACCCTGAGCTGATAAAGACATTTGAACGGCTCGGAATTCCGTTGCAGGAACAAAAGCGGATTTCCGGCGTTGCGGTGGATGTCGTATTCGATTCAGTCAGTATCGCAACAACCCGCTATGAAGAGCTTGATAAACTTGGCGTCATTTTCTGCTCGATTTCTGAAGCACTTAAAAATCATCCCGAGTTGGTAAAAAAATATCTGGGAACTGTTGTTCCTGCCTCTGACAATTTCTATGCGGCGCTAAATGGAGCAGTATTTTCTGATGGTTCTTTTGTTTACATACCTAAAGGCGTGCGTTGCCCGATTGATCTTTCCACCTATTTCAGGATTAATGCAAAAGAAACGGGCCAATTCGAACGAACCCTGATTATTGCCGAGGAAGGCAGTTTCGTAAATTATCTCGAAGGTTGTACGGCGCCACAGCGTGATGAAAATCAGTTACATGCTGCGGTTGTCGAACTTGTGGCCTTTGACAATGCTGAAATAAAATATTCAACAGTTCAGAATTGGTATACCGGAGACAAGCACGGAAAAGGTGGAATCTACAATTTTGTAACTAAACGCGGAATCTGCAAAGGTAAGAACTCGAAAATTTCATGGACTCAGGTTGAATCCGGCTCTGCTATCACTTGGAAATACCCTTCAGTTATTTTGCAGGGGGATAATTCTGAGGGTGCATTCTATTCTGTCGCTTTGACTCACGATTTTATGCAGGCCGATACGGGCACCAAAATGATCCATATCGGAAAAAACACTAAAAGTACGATAATTTCCAAAGGAATTTCCGCAGGCAATTCATCAAATGCCTACAGAGGGTTAGTTAAAATTTTGCCTTCTGCAGAAAACGCACGGAATTATTCACAATGTGATTCTATGCTGGTCGGAGACAAATCCAGTGCGCATACTTTTCCATATATAGATGTCAAAAATAAATCTGCAACTTTGGAGCATGAGGCAACAACATCACGGCTTTCAGAAGATCAGATTTTTTATCTGAAATCTCGCGGCCTGAATAATGAAAAAGCAATATCAATGTTGGTAAATGGATTCTGTAAAGAAGTATTCAAAGAACTTCCGCTCGAGTTTTCGGTGGAAGCGGTGAAATTAATCGAAATGAAACTAGAAAATTCTGTCGGGTAGGTTGAAATGTTGGAAATTACGAATTTACATGCAAAAGTTGAAGATAAAGAAATACTGAAAGGTCTTTCCCTTAAGATTAAAGCGGGAGAAGTCCATGCGATAATGGGGCCGAATGGTTCGGGCAAAAGTACCTTGTCTAAAATCCTGGCCGGCCATCCGTCGTATGAAGTAACGTCCGGAGAAATCGCTTACGAAGTTAACTTCAAAATGCAGAGCCTATTTGAAATGGAACCGGATGTCCGCGCAAAAGAAGGCATATTTCTGGCCTTTCAGTATCCTGTTGAAATTCCCGGCGTTTCTAATTTTTCATTCTTACATACGTCTTTTAATTCGATTCTTCAGCATCAGGGATCAGAGCCAATGGCTGAAGGTGACTTCAGGGAATTTCATTATCAAAAAATGAAAATCGTTCAGTTGAAGCCTGAATATCTCGATAGACCTGTCAATGTGGGCTTTTCAGGTGGCGAAAAAAAGAAGAATGAAATTCTGCAAATGGCGGTACTATCGCCGCGTCT